>JASHYY010000112.1 GCA_030042815.1 Thermoplasmata archaeon
ATCGCCCGCGCCACGACGTCCCGGGGGGCGAGCTCCGCGTCCTTGTGCTGCCCGACCATGAACCGCTCGCCCGCGGCGTTCCGAAGGACGGCGCCCTCTCCGCGGAACGCCTCGGTGATGAGGAACCGGGGAGCCCCTTCGCGCCAGAAGACGGTCGGATGGAACTGGATGAACTCCATGTCGGTCAGGAGCGCTCCCGCGCGAAAGGCGATCGCCACGCCCTCCCCGGTCGCGACCGAGGGGTTCGAGCTCTGGCGGTAGAGGCTGCCCGCCCCGCCGGTCGCGAGCACGACGGGCCGCGGCTCGAGGACCTCGAGCCGGTGGCCGTCCGCGTCCGTCAGGTGCGCCTTCGGGCCCTCGCGGTCGCCGGGCTCGAGCCGACGCAGCACGGTCCGCTCGCGCACCTCGATCCCGGCGTCGATCGCCCGACGCTTCAGGGCCTCCTCGATCGAGAGACCGGTCGCGTCCCCGCCGGCGTGAAGGATCCGGGCCCGGGAGTGCGCCGCCTCCCGTCCGAGGGAGATCTGGCCGTCGACGGTGTCGAACGGCACGCCGTAGCGCACGAGGTCGGCGATGCGCGCCGGGGCGTCGAAGGCGAGGACCCGGGCCGCTTCCCGATGCACGATCCCGTCGCCCGCGCGGATCGTGTCCTCGAGGTGCAGCGTCGGTGAGTCGTCGGGCCCGATCGCGGCGGCGATGCCGCCCTGGGCGTAGCGCGTGTTCGACTCCTCGATGCGGGACTTCGTGACGATCGTCGGTCGCAGCCCGAGCTCCCGACAGCGGAGCGCGACGTAGAGGCCGGCGATCCCGCTGCCGATGATGAGCGGGCGGCGGCCGGAATCGGGCACGGGCGCGCGAGCCGGACCCTCGGTATAGCAACTTCCCCCGCGCCCCGGCCGCCTATATTCCGGTCGTCGACTCGGGGGAGCGACCGTGGAAGGGAGCAGCGGAGACGAGCCCTCGTGGGCGGACGCGGTACAGGTGACCGAGGACGCCGCGCTCGAGGCGGAGCTCGAGGCGCGGCGGGCCCGGCCCGGGCCGCGGCCCGCCGTCGGCGTGACCGACCTGGTCGCCCTGCGCCGGGGGTTCTGGCGGCGGACGGGACCACCGGTCGAGGTCGCACCGGAGCGTCGCGAACGGATCGAATCCGGCCGCGAGCTGCACCGGCGGATGGAGCGGGTGATCGCCCCGACGGGCCGGTTCGAGGTGCGGGTCCGGCAGGATGGGCTCGTCGCTCGCATCGATGCGCTGACCGACCGCGCGATCGAGCTGAAGACCACGGCGGCGCCGGCCGACCCCGACCGCGTGGTCCAAGACCGGCCGGACCAGGTCGAGCAGCTGGCGATGTACTGTGCCCTCGCCGAACGGGCGGAGGGGCGGCTCGTGACCCTCGTCGTGCGGGACGGGACGTTCGAGGGGGTGGTCACGCTCGACTTCGCGTTCCGCGGGCTCGCGGGGATCCGCGAGGAGATGGGCGCTCGGGCCGAACGGTTCCGCGAATCCCTCGCCCGGGGCCGACCCGACGGGCTCCCCCGGTGTCGCTGGTTCGGGAGAGGGTGCGAGTATCAGGCGGGCTCCGTCTGCCGCTGCGACGGTTCCGAGCCGGAGGCGACCCCGGAGATCCTCGAGCGCGTCGAGCGGGTCGAGCCTCGGCCGGAGCTCGACCGGGAACTCGGCCCGCTCCTTCGAGCGGCACTGACCCCGGCGACGCCCCCGTCCGTCCTCCGGTTCCGGGACCTGATCTACCCCCGCCGGGCCTTCTTCGAGCGGACCTCGCCCCCGAACGTCGCGGAGCCCCCGACGGCCGCCCGGGAGGAGAGGCGCGACACGTTCCGCGCGTTGGTCGAGACCGTGGAGGAGGGCCCGGTCGGAGAGGTCTCGCGGCTGCCGTCGCTGGCCCCGGAGCCCGATGAGGAGGTCGCGGGGTTTCGGGACGCTCCGTTCCTCCTCAAGACCTCGCGGTCGAGGGCCCCCCTCGCGGCGGGGGACCTGGTCGCGCGATCCCCCCAGTACGCGCTCGAGCTGGGGTTCCGCTGCGCGGTCGCCGGCCGCAGCTCCGGGCGGGTCTTCGTCGCCCGCGAGAGCCCCGGAGGCGCTCCCGGACCGATCCAGGCCTTCGAACTCTCCTTCGCGCCGGTGAGCGTCTTCGCCCGGCTCCTTCGTCTTCGACTGCGTCGCTGGGAGTCGGCGTTGCGGGACGGTTCGCCCCTCGGACTGGCCGCGTGCCCCGAGTGGATGTACGCCGACTGCCCCTACCGCTCCGAGTGCGGCTGCGGCCGCGAGGCCCCGCGCTCCCAGCGATAGATCGTCGCCGACGCGGTCGTCCGGAACCCGGTCGTATCGTAGAGCCGGCGGGCCGCCCGGTTCGACCGCGTGACCCAAAGATGCACGCTCGAGTATCCGAGGGCCCAGAGGGCCCGGAACCCCCACGCGAGGAGGTAGCGGCCGTAGCCGTGGCCCCGGTCCGCCGGGTCGACCATGAAATCGAGGAAGGCGGCCCGGCGGGCCGTCTGCTCGGCCGAGAGGATCGCCGCCACCAGTCGCGGGGGGTCGGACGTGATGAGCGCCGTCGAGGCCTCGGGGAGGAACCGACCGAGGTTCCCGCCGAGGAGCGCCCGGAGCACCCGGTCGTAGTCGGCCGGGTCGCGGCCGATCAGGAGCTCGTCGGTCGTCCCGGCGAAGGCGCGTCGGTCGAGGTCCGCGAGCGCCTCCACGGTCACCTCGTCGATCCCGACGTGGACGAGGCCCGACGGGACGGGCGGGAGCGGCGCACCGTCCTCCGGCCCGAGGGAGCGCTCCATCGCGTCCCGCTCGATGACCGTGGAACCGGGGCGCTCGGCGAGACGTTCGAGAAGCCGTCCCTCGTCGGCGGGGCCGAGTCCGGTGAAGCCGACGTCGATCGAGCGGACCGCCGGGTCGAGCCCGTCGAGGAGCGCCGTCGCGAGGCGGAGCGCCCGCTCGGGGGCCTCCGGCCCGTCCTCGACATGCACGTGGCCGAACGCGTCGAGCGTCCGGCCGGAAGCGAAGGCGACCCCACCGCCCCCGGCGGGCGGATAGTACCAACCGGGCTTGCGCCCGGCGCGGAGGTCGGCGGCGACCTCCTCGACCCACTCGCCCGTCGGGGCCTCCTCGCGGCGCGCGAGCGAGCGGCGCAGGAGCTGCGCCAGCTCGAGCAGCTCCTCCGCCGGGGCGCCTTCGGTCGGGTGCGGCGCGTCCACGGCCCCGGCCCCGTTCAGGAAGGGGACTCCCGCCGGAGGATCTGGGCGATGTCGGGCGCGACCGACGCTTTCTCGGCCGGGTTGCCGAGCGTGTCGGTCGAGAAGACCTCGTCCGTCACCGCCTTGATCCGCTCGAAGGCGTCGCGCAGGAACAGGCCGTGGGTGCACGCGGCGCTGATCGCTCCGACTCCGTGCTTCTTGAGGAGCTTCGCGGCCTCGACGATCGTCCCGCCGGTCGTGATGACGTCGTCGATGATCACCGTGTGCTTCGCCTCGAGAGGTCCGGGAAGGCTCGCGGGAAGCGACAGCTCGACGTGCTCGCTGTCGATCCGCTTCTTCTCGAGCGCGAACCAGGGCTTGTCGAGCAACTGGGCCATCCGGCGGACCCGTTCGATCCCTCCCTTGTCGGGAGAGACGAGGAGGTCGATCGGGCGCTCGCGAAGCATCCGGGCGATCGCGGGGATCCCGCTCGCCTCGAACGCCGGCTTCGTGAAGTGCGAGAGCGTCTGGGCCGAATGGAGGTCGACCGTCACGACGAGGTCCGCGTCCAGCTCGACGTGGCGACAGAGGGCCCGTGCGCTGACCGGCTCGCCCGGGAAAAACCGTCGGTCCTGCCGCGCGTAGCCGAAGTACGGCACGACGACGAACGTCCGCTTGGCCCCGGCCTCCCGGATCGCGTCCTCGAGCAGCAGGAGCTCCACGAGGTCCTCGTCGGTCCGGGTCGACTGGACGATGACCACGTCGTCCCCTTCCAGTCGGCCGCCGACGCGGACGTACAATTCCCCGTCGGGGAAACGCTTCGTGAACGGGATGCCGAACGGCGCGTTCCCGAGTTCCCGGGAGATCCGCTCGGCCAGGGCCGTCGAGGCGGTGCCCCCGATGACGTGCATGGTACGTCTCCGCCGGGCGGACCGGACCCATGACTAAAGCGTTGCGCGGCGGCCGACCGACCGTGGCCGAGGGACCTACAGCTCGTCGTCGTCCGATTTCGGCGACGATTTCGGGGCGCGGCGGACGTGCGGGCGGGGGCGCCCGCGCTTCGACGAGCTCGGCGTTTCCTTGGCCGGAGGGGACTTGGCCGCTCGGCGGGGCGGTTCGTCGTCGTCCTCCTCGTCCTCGTCGGCCCGATGCCGGGGCGACAGCGACCGGAGCCAGCGGCGCCGTCGGGGCTCGCCCTCCTCCTCGTCCGTCTCGCGCCGCTCCTCGTCCTCCTCTCGGCGCAGCGGGGTCTCGATCCCCTCGGCGCGCAGGGCGTAGTGGATCCCGAACCCCAGCAGGATCACGCCGGCGATCGTGAGCCCGAGGAACTGCCAGGACTGGGACGGGACCTCGGCCGTGTTCCCTTCGAGGAGGAGCTTGAAGGCACCGAACCACGGGATCATCCCCCGCGCCACGCCGATCACCCACCCGGGTTCCACGAGCTCGCTGATGACCGGGACCGCCGCGCCCGACTGGTCCGGCGTGCCGATGCAGCCGCCGGCGCCGCAGACCACGTTGTTGTCCCCCATCGTCACGAAGCCGGAGTGGTCGCCGAGCGCCGGAGCGGAGAGGTCGAGCGTGACGTTCGCCGACCGCCAGCCGATGCCCATCAGCTCGAGCGTTCCGGTGAGCCCGGTCGTCCCGCAGCCGTTGGCCGTTCCCGGCGTGCGGTAGACGGCGTCGGTCGCGGACCCGCACGGAAGGCCGTTCAGCTCGGGGGCGCTGTAGCTCGACGTTCCCGGGTTCCAGTCGAGATAGACGATCGCCCGATGGATGATCGGCGTCGAGCCGCCGCCGTTCGGATGGTACAAGAGCACGTCCCCGTACTCGCCGTACGTCGAGTAGCCGGTCGTCATCCCGACGACATACGGCACGATGGTGCTCGTGTCGACCTTCTGGGCGAGCACGAGGTCGCCGGTGTTGATCAGGCCCAGGATGTCGTTCGAGCCGTGCTGCATGCTGTCGGACTCGACCACGAACACGGGGGGCCAGTTCTGGGTGAAGGCGAAGAGACCCACGAGGACCACGACGATGACGGCGAGCGCCACCAGCGGCTCGAAGTAGAGCGAGTCACGGGCCCTCCAGTAGACGGGGTGGCGCTGCCGCGAAAGCCGCTGGGCCCTCGACCGGGACCGGGGGGTTTCGGGCTCCTCGTCCTCCTCGTCGTCGTCGGGGCCTTTCCAGCGATGCACCGGGGCCGACCGGCGTTCGGAGGGCCGACGGGGTCGGGGACGCCGACTGCGCGGACGCGGCTCCTCCTCGTCCTCGTCCTCCTCGTCGTCGTCGTCCGGCCGGGACCCGGCACGGGAGGGGGCCATCCGTCGGGCTTCCCCTGCGGGCCGCTTAACGCTTGGGCTCGACGGGCAGGGTGCGCTCCCGGCGCCTCGCCCAGAGCAGCCGAATCCTTAAGCGGCGGTCGGACAGAACGGCGGTCGAGAGGACCGGGCGGAGGCCATGCGTCGTTTCGACGTTTCGAGGCCGAGGTCCTCGGCGATCGCGGGGTTCCCGGTCGACCCCGAGTTCGCCGTCCGTCCCGTCCGCGCGCTCGCGCGCGCCGACCCGTACCGCGTCTCCTCCCTCGCCTTGGGGTCCCTCGCAAGGACGCACGTGGACCCCCCCTGCCACCCAGTGACCGGCGGGGCCCTCCTCGACCGGGTCGGTCTCGGGCGGCGGAACGGGCAGCGCCGCGGGGTGCGCGCGCCGGACGACCTCGCCGGCTTTCCCTTCCGGACCCGGGCGGGGGACGGCGGGCCGGCCCGGGTCCGCCTCTCGGGCGCGTAGGGGCGGACGATGACGCCGGCCACCCCGGGCCCGGGTCCGCTCGCCCTGACGCTCGCTACGCCGGGGTTCTACCTGCTCGTCGCCGTCCTCGCCCTGTTCGTCGTGATGCTGTTCGTGCTGCGGAGCTACTATCCCAACCGCAAGCGCGGGTTCGAGGGCTACCTCGATGCCGCGGGGGTCAGCCTCGCGTTCCTCGTCTTCGGCGTCGCGCTGGTCGTCCTCCTGGTGCTCCACGACCCGAGCGGGAACCCGACGTCGTGGGCGCTCTACGAAACGATCCTCACGGGCTACTGGCTCGCCTTCGCCATCCCGGTCGTGACCGTCGGCAGCGCGGTCCAGGCCCGAAGCCGCGGGGCGATCCGGTGGATGATTCCCTCGATCGCCGTCGCCGCGCTGATGTTCGGCGGGATCTTCGCCTACTTCTACTCGACCGTCTAGCGGCGGGCGACGGCCGGGGCAGCGCGACTAGTCCCGCTCGTCCGGAGGGAGGAGGTCCGGGATTCCGTCCTCGATCGGGTAGTCGACCGCGCACTTCGGACAGCGCAGCGTCCCCTCGACGACCTCCTCCCTCTCCCGTCGACGAACCGTCATCGTGAGCTCCCCGCGGCAGACGGGGCACCGGAGAATGTCGAGGAGGTCCGGCCTCATTTTCCACCGGCCTCGACGATGCCGAAGCCGATCAACCGCCACGCGTTCAGCCGCCGGGAGATCGCGACGCGGCTCCCGGGAAAGACGGTGACCGACCGGTTGAGCGCGAGCTCGATGTCGTCGCCCCGGGCGCTCGTGACCTTGCCGCTCGCGACCGTGGTGCCGACCGTGATGGCGAGCAGCTCGCTCGTCCGGATCCGCTCGACCTTGATCTCGCGCTGCGCGCCGAGGACCCGGTCGAGCAGGGTCGCCTTGAGCCGGATCTTCTGGCTGACCGGGGGCAACGTTCCCGGCGTGCCGATGAGGCGCCCGGTCAGGCCGTCCCCCTTCGCGAGGGCCGGGTCGAGCCCGGTCCCGAGCGCGGCGAGGCCGCCCGGGCGCAGCTCCTCCCATTCGTTGCCGCCCGAGACGATGGAGGTGACCGTCGTGGTGAGCGACTCGGCCGTCGCGCCCGTCGGGCCGGTGCGGCCGGGCCGGATCTCGATCTCCTCGTCCTTGCGGATCCGTCCCTGCAGGAGCGAGCCGCCGAGGACGCCGCCGCGCAGCCCCGCGGGGCGCGTTCCGGGGCGGTTGACGTCGAACGACCGGGCGACGTACATCAGCGGGGGCTTCGAGACGTCCCGCGGAGGGGTGGGGATCGTCTGCTCGATCGCCTCGATGAGCGCGTCGATGCCGACGCGGTGGTTCGCACTGACCGGGACGATGGGCGCGTTCGAGATCGGCGAGCCCTTCAGGAACTCGACGATCTCGCGGTAGTTCGCTTCGGCGTCCGCCGCCGAGAGCAGGTCGATCTTGTTCTGGACGACGACGACCTTGTGGACGCCGATGATGTCGAGGGCGTACAGGTGTTCCCGGGTCTGCGGCTGGGGACAGTGCTCGTTCGCCGCGACCAGGAGGAGCGCCCCGTCCATGATCGCGGCGCCCGAGAGCATCGTCTCCATCAGGGTCTCGTGCCCCGGGGCGTCCACGAAGGAGACGGCCCGCAGGAACTTCGCTTCCCCGCCGCACGACGGGCAGACCGGCTCGACCGAGTACCCGGTCGGCTCGGGGCAGTTCGGGCATTTGTAGAAAGCGGCGTCCGCGTACCCGAGCTTGATCGAGATCCCGCGCTTCAGCTCCTCGGAGTGACGGTCGGTCCACTCTCCGGTCAGCGCCTGGGTCAGCGTGGTCTTGCCGTGGTCGACGTGTCCGACCAGGCCGATGTTGACCTCGGGCTGACGGGGGACCTTCATGAGGCGCCGAAGAGCT
>JASHYY010000113.1 GCA_030042815.1 Thermoplasmata archaeon
CGGGGTTGACCGACGAGGAGTTCTGGAGCCTCGTGGACGCCGTGGGGATCCGCCCGGGGAGCGCATGACTCCGACCCACGGCCAGACCCTCGCCGAGAAGATCCTCGCCCGCGCGTCCGGGTCCGACACCGTGGTCCCCGGCCAGATCGTCGAGGGGGCAGTCGACCTCGCGATGATGCACGAGCAGGGCGCGCAGACGGTCGGCCCGTACCACCAGATGGGAGCGGAGCGCGTGTGGGATCCCGACCGCGTCGTCATCGCCATCGACCACTGGGTGCCGGCGTCGACCGAGGGGGCCGCCGTTCTACACCGGATCCTGCGCAAGTTCGCCGAGGAGGCGGGCCTGCCTCACTTCTACGACGTGGGCCAGCACGGGATCTGCCACCAGATCTTGGCCGAGAACGGCTGGGTCGTGCCGGGAGACCTCGCCGTCGGGACGGACTCGCACACGAACATGCTCGGGGCGATGGGGGCGGTGGCGGCGGGCATCGGCCCCACCGAGATGGCGGCGGTCCTCGCGCTCGGGCGCCTGTGGCTCAAGGTGCCGCCCACGGTGCAGGTCCGCGTGCGGGGCCGCTTCGGCCCCGCGGTGACCGCGAAGGACCTCGTCCTCCGGATCCTCGGCGAGATCCGCACGACGGGGGCCCAGTACAAGGCGGTCGAGTACTCGGGCCCGACGATCGCCGGGCTGTCGATGCCCGAGCGGTTCACGATCTGCAACATGACCACCGAGATGGGGGCGAAGACGGGCATGGTCGCCCCGGACCAGACGACGTTCGATTACCTCGCGAAGATCGCGAAGCATCCGATGCACCCGATGGGCCCCGACCCGGACGCGCACTACGAGCGCGTCGTCGACCTCGACGTCGAGGGCATGCCGCCGATGGTCGCGTGTCCCTATTCGCCGGACAACGTCCGACCCCTCCCCGACGTCGTTCGCGAGCATATCTCCGTCGACCAGGTGTTCCTCGGGTCGTGCACCAACGCCCGCATCGAGGACCTCCGGGAGGGAGCCGCGCTCATGAAAGGCCAGAAGGTCGCGAAGGGCGTCCGGTTCATCGTTTCCCCCGCGTCGACCTCGATCTACGAGCAGTGCCTGCGCGAGGGGATCATCGAGACGTTCACGGAGGCGGGCGCGGTCTTCACGAACTCAAGCTGTTCCGCGTGCTTCGGCGGGAACATGGGGATCCTCGCCCCGGACGAGGTCTGCGCCTCCTCCTCGAACCGGAACTTCCCCGGTCGGATGGGCGCGAAGGAAGCCCGGATCTACTTGATGTCCCCCGCCGCGGTCGTCGCGACCGCGATCAAAGGGGAGATCGCCGACCCGCGGGAGTACGCTTAGGTCGGAGGGAGCACCGTGCAGGACGTCATCGAAGGGAGGGTCTGGACGCTCGGCACCGACGTCGATACCGACCAGATCATCTCGGGCAAGTACCTCACGATCATCGACCCGAACGAGCTGAAGAAGCACGTCTTCGAGATCGCCCTGCCCGAGTTTGCGAAGGAGGCCCGGGCGGGAGACATCCTGGTCGCGGGCGAGAACTTCGGGTGCGGGTCGAGCCGCGAGCACGCCCCCCAGGCGATGCGCGCGATCGGGGTTGGGGCGGTCGTCGCGGACTCGTTCGCCCGGATCTTCTTCCGCAACGCGATCAACCTCGGCATTCCGACGGTCGAGGCGCGCGGGGTCCGGGCGATCTTCTCGCCGGGCGACACCGCCCGCATCGAGATGCGCGCCGGGCGGATCACGAACCTACGCACCGGGGCGAGCGTCAGTTTCCCCCCGCTCCCCGCCCACTTGATCGAGCTCCTCGAAGCCGGGGGGCTCGTGGAGAAGGTTCGCCGGGAGCTCGAGCTCCGCCGGGGCAAGGGGACCGCGTCGCCATGAAGGACGCCGGCTACTCGGTCGCGCTCTTTCCGGGCGACGGCACCGGTCCGGAGGTCCTCCGCGAGGGAGAGAAGGTTCTCGGCGCGCTCGCCGAGGGAGGAGCGGCCCCCTGGCGCCTCACGACCTATCCCGGTGGCGGTCAGTACTATCTCCGGACCGGGCGGGAGTGGGAGCCCGAGGCCGAAGCGGCCGCCCGTTCGGCGGACGCGATCCTGCTCGGGGCCGTGGGCTGGCCCGGCGCGTCGCTGGCCAACGGGGACCTCGCCGGCCGGGCGCTGGTCCTCGGCCTCCGGGAGGGGCTCGACCTCTACGCCAACGTCCGGCCGTGCCGGCTCTACCCGGGGGTGCGCCACCGGATCAGCGGGACGTACTCCGAGGTGTGGTCGCCGAGGAACGTCGACCTGGTGATCGTCCGAGAGAATACGGAGGACCTGTACACCCCGGCGCGGGGGCGTCTCACCCGGGCCCACGAGACGGAGGTCGCCATCGACACCCGGATCATCACCCGTAAGGGAGCGGAGCGGGTCGTCCGGTTCGCGTTCGAACTCGCCCGTCATCGGGACCGAGGCGCTCCGGCCGACGGGAGGAAGCGCGTGACCTGCGTAGACAAATCGAACGTCCTCGAGGGCTGCCGATTCTTCCGGGAGACGTACGACCGGGTCGCTATCGAGTACCCGGAGATCGAGCGGGACTACGCCTACGTCGACGCCTTCACCCAGTGGCTCGTGCGGAATCCCGAGCGGTACGACGTCGTGGTCGCGACCAACATGATGGGGGACATCATCACCGACCTCGCCGCCGTCCTCCAGGGGGGGATGGGTTTCGCCTCGGGAGGGAACGTCGGGACCGACCACGCGATGTTCGAGCCGGTCCACGGCAGCGCTCCGAAGTACGCGGGCAAGAACCAGGTGAACCCGTTCGCCACGTTCTTCGCGGTAGAGCAGATGCTGCGCTGGCTCGGCGAACGGCACCACGACCCCCGCCTGGGACGGCAGGCCGACCGTCTCGAGCGTGCGATCGCCGGCGTTCTCGCGGCCGGCACGGCCCGGACCTACGACCAAGGGGGCACGACCACGACGAGCGGGGCCGGGGACCGGGTCGCCGAGGCGATCCGGTCGGAGGGCCGATGATCGGCCGGTCCGTCGCGATCGTCGGCGGGGCGACGACGAAGTTCGGCGTCCGTCCCACGACCTGGGCCGAGCTCGCGCAGGAAGTCGGAGCGGCGCTGTTCCGTGCGGTTCCCGAGCTGCGCGCGGAGGAGGTCGACTCCGTCTTCGTCGGGGCCGCCGAGCCCGAGCGATTCGCGTTCCAATCGCATGTCGCCCCGCTCGCCGCCGAGCAGATGGGCCTCAAGCCCACCCGCATCTTGCAACGCACCGAGCTGGCCTGCGCTTCGGGCCAGTC
>JASHYY010000114.1 GCA_030042815.1 Thermoplasmata archaeon
GCGCCGTCGTCCATCCGACCGACCAGGCGGACGAAGACGTCCTCGAGCGTGTCCTGTCGGGTGAGGAACGACTGCCAGGGAAGGCCGCTCTCCTCGACCGCGTTCAAGATGCGCAGCGCGTCGTGCTTGTCGGCCAGCTCGACCTCGACGCGGCCGTCCGCGTACGTCGCCGGGACCCCGAGCCGGTCGCGGAGGAACCGGACGAGCTCGGCCGGGGCTTCGACGCTGATCCGCTCCTTCTGGCCGTAGTCGCGGATGATCTCGCTCGGGGTCCCGGAGGCGATGATCTTCCCGTGGTGGATGATCGCGACGTGGTCGGCGAGGAGCTCCGCCTCCTCGAGGTAGTGGGTCGTCAGGAAGACGGTCCGGCCGTCCCGCTTGAGCGAGCGGATGACGGCCCAGATCGCCCGGCGCGCGTGCGGGTCGAGGCCGGTCGTCGGCTCGTCGAGAAAGCAGATCTCGGGGTCGTTCGTGAGGGCGAGCGCGAGCCCGAGCTTCTGCTTCTGGCCTCCCGAGAGCGTGTCGTAGCGCGCGTCCAGCTTGTCGAGCAGCTCGACCTTCGCCAGGAGCTCGCCGGGGTCGACGTGCGTGTGGAAGAGGGCGCGGTAGTACTCGATCGCCTCGCGGGCCGTGATCTTGTCGAAGAAGCGAAAGTCCTGGGGGATCACGCCGATCCGGCGGTGGAGCGCGGCGCCGTCCGTCCACGGGTCGAGTCCGAGGACCCGGACCGACCCCGACGTGCGCCGGCGCAGTCCCTCGAGGATCTCGGTGGTGGTCGTCTTCCCGGCGCCGTTCGGGCCGAGGAACGAGAAGACGGTCCCCGGTGCGACGGAGAAGTCGATCCCGTCCACGGCCGCGAGAGGACCGTACCGCTTCACCAGTCCGGCGACCTCGATCGCGGTGGCCATCGCGCAGGCCTATCGCGCGGAGTTAAGAAAGTCTCCCAGCGACCCACGATAGGGGCCGGGACCGAGCACGGAGGCAGAGGAAGTCGTCAGGGGAGCCCGGGCCCCTCGCGGCGGAGTCGCCGCGGGGCCCGGGGGCTCCGGGGGTGGGGGAACGGGGGAGCGGGGACCTCCGGCACACCGCGGTCCCCTCCCATCGCGCGTCCCTTCGGCCACGGCCCGCAGGCCGTCCTCGGCACCCGGGACGCCGACACGCGGAGGGATTCGACCTCCCCCCAGGGTCCGACCGGTCCGTTCCGTTCGTCCACGGAGAGGAGACGGCGGGGAGACTATTTGATTATAGTAACGTTACATCCGTTAAATCACGGAATTCGGGGACCGGGGGCTTGTCCGAAGAGAGCCAGCGCGAGCCGTCCTTGCTCGGTGAGCTCGACCCGGGCCCGGGGGCCGGGCGACTCCGACCGGACGAATCCCCAGCGGTACTCGAGGGGCTCGAGGCGGCGGCGCAGGCGTCCGTGCTGCGCCTGCGGGCTCGGCGCGGGCTCCCCTCCGGGCCCGGTGCGGTCGAGGCCGAGTTCCCGGATCAGCTCCCGCTTGCGGAGCGCGCCTCCGCGGCGCGCGAGCGCCTCGAGGACCGCGACCAGGTCGGGCGCGGGCGCCCGGAGCTCGTAGACGCCGACCGCGTCGACCCGGTCGACTACGTCACGGACGGTGGAGACCTTCGGCGCCCGGTCCGAGTACCAGGCGCGCGAGACCTGGACGTAGTACGGTTCCCCCTTCCACAGCATGCAGGCGAGGGTCCCCGCGATCGCGGTGATCTTCGTCCCGGTGGAGACGTTGACCCGGATCGGCAGCACGTGCGACGCGTGCCGGTCGGTGCGGCGTTCCGCCTCGAAGATCGCGCGCAAGGAGCCGAGCGCCCCGAAGACGTCCCAGAGCTCGGTCCGCACCACGCGTACGTCGATCGGCCAGGGCGCCCGCTCCAAGCGCCGGACGACCTCGGCAACGAACGGGCCCGCGGCGTCCCGCTCGGCTCGAGTGAGCAGGTAGACCCGGTCGGCCCGTTCGCGGAAGAGCGGCTCGGTGATCCGCTCGACCTCGAACCCGACCGGGGCTACGTGGACCCGAGCCCGGGGGTCACCGGGCGGCGGGCCGGCGGCGGACGCCGGTCGTCGTCGGGGGGCGGCGGGCACGCGGCGGGCAGGGCGGTCGGTGCCTTAGCCGTACGGTACGCCCGGGGAGCACCGCTCCCGGCCCGCCGAACAGGATTGCTCCCGGAGACCTGTCCTTGCGCCCTTCGCAACCGGCGGGTCGGAACGAAACTCTTTATCGGATCCGGGGTCCGGAAACGGGGCGGCTCGGACCCACGTGACGAACTCTCGACCCTTCGAGGAAGCGCTCGCTGCCGAGCCCCTCTTCTTTGAGCCTGTACCGCCGCCGTCGCGCATCCAGGTCCACCGTCTCGAGGAGCGCCTCGCCGCGCTCGTTCGGCTGGTCCGAGAGGTCCCGCGCGTCGACGCGATCGATGTGCCGGAACTCGTGGACGAGAACCACGAGGGGAAGCCGCACTACCGCTCCGCCGACGTCCGCGCGTTCGCGCGGGCGCTCGAGGAGCGGTCGGGTCGGCCCGCGGTCGTCAACAAGGTGGTGGCGTACCTCGCGGCCGAGCACGGCGTGGACCGCTGGGCGGAAGAGACGGTCGGTCTCGGGCTACGGTACGCGGTGCTCGTCGGGGGGGCGAGCCGCTACATCCCGTACCCGGGGCCCTCCGTCGTGGACGCGGATCGCGTTTGCCGCCCGATCTTCCGCCGGGTCGGCGGCGCCGTGGGCAACATCGCGATCCCTCCGCGGACGGGCGAGGCGCACCGGATGCTCTCGAAGACCCGGGTCGGGGCGACGTTCTTCACGACGCAGATCGTCTTCGACTCGGAACAGGTCCTTCCGATGCTGCGGCAGTACGACCTGCTCTGCCGCCAGGCCGCGCTTCCGCCCGCGACGGTCCTGCTGAGCTTTGCTCCGATCGCGGACGAGGACGACATCGAGTTCGTCCGCTGGCTCGGAGCCGACCTCTCGGACGCGGCGGAACGGGCGATCCTCGAAGGCGACGACGCGGAGACCGTGCGGCGCAGCGAGGAGCGGGCGCTCGAGGTCTGGTCCGCCGTGCGGGAGGGGGTCGCGCGGGAGCAGGTCGAGGTCCCTCTCGGGGTGAACGTCGAGCAGGTCTCGGCCCGGCATCTCGAGCCGGCGGGCCATCTCCTCCACGAGTTCGCCCGCCGGCTCTCGAGCGCGAACCGGCCCGTTCCGGCCGCTGTCGGGCCCGAGCGGTCGCCCGATCGACCTAGGCCCTAGGCCGGGACCCGACGCGCGCCGGCCGCCCCGAGACCCACCACGGTCGTCCGTCGACCTCGAGGTCCGGACCGCTCAGGGTCGAGAGGAAGGAAAAGCGCGCTCGGTGCCGGCCGCCGAAGGATCGGTTGTCGCCGAGCACCAGCCCCACCGTCCCCGCCGCGAGCTCGTCCAGCTCGGGGCCCCGCGCGACCGCCGGGTTGAGGCCGAACGTGAGGGCGCCCGCCCCGTCCCGGCCGCGTCCTCCGCGCGCATAGGCGGCGGCGAACGCCGCCCCGCCCCGGTCGAACGAGTACTCGGTCAACCGTCCGCGCGCGAAGACGAATCGGGCCCCCTCGAGGACCGGCGGGTCCCCGAACCGGTCGTAGACCGGGCGGTTGGCCTCCCAGACCCCGTCCGCGACCCCCTCTCCGAGCGGGAAGACCGCTCGCCCCGTCGGGACCCGCACCCAGACCTTCCCGCGAGCCCGGTCGCGGCCGTCGAGGCGCCCGTCCTCGACGACCCCGGCGCCCGGGAGAAGCCCGACCGTGAGGTCGGTCCCGTTCGGATGGCGCACGCGGACCCGGTGGGCCCGCGCGAGGCGGCGGACGATCGGACGGGCGACCCGGGCGAGCCGGTCGGGAGCGACCCGGCTCGCCCGGAGGACGTCCTTCTCCCAGTGGGCCAGGTCGACTCCGTAGAGGTCCGCCGCGGTCGCGGTGACTCCGCCGACGGCGACCCGCGCCGCCCGCAGCCCGCCGCGACGGGCCGCACGCCACCAGCCCGGGCCGTGCCGCGCGACCACCGTCTCGAGGTCGGCGCGCTCGAGGGCGAAGAGCCGGGGGAACGCTTCCGGGCCGGGGAGGTAGACGTACGCGTCGCTGCGCCGTGCGAGCGCGGGGGAGGCCGCCGGGAGCTCCCGACCGGCGACTCGGGACAGCGAGCGGAAGAACGCTTCCTCGTCCTCGACCACGAGGGACGGGTCGGCGAGGAGGCGGCGGGCCTCGACCACGAACGCGCGCGCCCACGGGAGCGCGTGCCCCCACGTCTCGACGGTGACGGTCTCCCCGGGGCGGAGGCCCAGGTACGGCCCGAGCACGGTGCGGGCGAGCCGGTCCTCGGGCCGGTCACGGCCCGAGCGCCGCGGGTGGACGCGCCGTGCTCCTACCGGCCGCCGCACGCGAGGTCGGGCGGGTCGGACCATCTCGACGCCTAGGCGCGCCCCGGCCCTTATCCGTCTCGGGTCTCCCGACCCGCATGGGAAATAGGACCCTCCGCGGCCGCGCGGAGGGTCCGTGCACCGACCGCCGACGTCAGTGCGCTGGCTCCATCGGCGAGGCCGGCACCGCCGACGGCGCGGGCGCCGCCTCGGTGGGCGGGCCTCTGGGACCCCCGAACCCAATCTCCTCGTAGTGCATGAGCCGGTAGAAGATCATCGCGCCGATCCAGGTGAAGATGAACAGGCAGACGATCCCGATCCCGATCCATCCCCAGATCTCGATCCCGTCCGGGCCGTTCGCGTTGTTCATCCAGTTCATCGTGTTCCAGAACCCGAAGGGCCCGCCGCTGAGGTTGAACTCGCTCGCGAAGACTCCCAGGATCTCGATCGTCCCGATGATGAAGGCGACCATCACGGAGATCAGCGTCAGCGTGAGGTTGTAGAACACCTTGCGGATCGGCTTCGCAAACGCCCACCCGTAGGCGTAGCGCATGCTGAGCCCGTCGGAGGTGTCCGTGAGGACCATTCCGCAGGCGAACATGAACGGCAGGATCAGCACCGCCCAGAGCGGGAAGTTCGCGGACGACGTGCCGACCGTCACCGTGATCGCGATGAGGGTGACCTCGGTCGCGGTGTCGAAGCCGAGCCCGAACAGCACCCCGACCGGGTAGATCTGCCAGGGCTTGTTGACGATCTTGAACAGCCAGTTGAAGTAGCGGTTCATGAAGCCGCGGCTGTTGAGCTGCTTTTCGAGCCGCTCGTTGTCGATCGTTCCGGCCCGCATCTGCCGGAAGATGAGGTAGACCTCCCAGAAGATCAGGAGGTTGATGAACGCAATGATGTAGAGGAAGCCGCCCGAGATCGCCGTTCCCAGGATCGACCCCACGCTCTGGAACGTCGGGTAGGCGCTGATGATGAATCGCGCCGCGACGACGAGTCCGACCAGCATGCCCATCACGATCGTGGAGTGACCCAGCGAGAACCAGGTCCCGACCGTGTACGGCTTCTGGCCGTCCTGCAGGAGCTTTCGTGTCGTATTGTCGATCGCGCAGATGTGGTCCGCGTCGACCCCGTGTCGGAGGCCCAGCGTGTAGGCGAGCACCCCGAGCCCGATGAAGATCCCCCACGTCCGCCCAATCCAGAAGGTGGCGAACAGCCCGAAGACGGTACACACGATGATGCCGCAGTAGATCAGCGCGGCACCACGTTTTTCCCTCTTATCCAGAGTGAACGGATTCCCCTTGGGCACCACTCCCACCGGCATCGAATCTGGCGCGGACATCAACCACCGAGCGATAGGGGGGTTATTAGGTGTTTATGTAAAAAATAAAAAACGTAACACTGGGCGGGGCCCGAGGGAAATTCCGCCAGTCGAAGGTAGCGTTATCTGAATCCGGTCGACTGACCCCGAGCGGAAGGATGCCGAGCCGAAGGAATCCGGGTCAGGTACCACCGGAGCCGGCGACCTCGGGTCCGGGGGAGGCGCGGCATCACAAGCCGGCGGGGGACTACGTCGTCCGGCTGGGCGTCTCCCTCGAACCGAGCCTGTTGAGGCTCCTCGACGCCTGGGTGAAGGAACGGAACTCCCCGAGCCGCTCCGACGCGATCCGCGCGCTGATCCGCAAGGAGCTCTCGGAGCACAAGCTGGCGGACCCCCGCTCCGATGCGGTCGCGACGGTGATGCTCATCTATCGTCACGACACGCCGAACCTCCTCGAGCGGATCGCCGAGACCGAGCACCGCTGGGGCGGTCACATTCGCGCCTCGTCCCACGTCCACCTGGAACACGGGTCCTGCCTGCAGATCATCGCGCTCGCGGGGCAGAGGCAAGAGGTGGTCAACGCCGCCGAGGACCTGCGCGGAGTCCACGGGATCGCCTACGGCAGCTACTCGCTCGGGACCCCGGCGGTCGCGGGCGGGGCGACCGGACACCACCATCCGCATCGGGCGGCGTCGACCTAGCCGAGGCGCGCCCCGACCCCGGGCCCGCGAACCCGTCCCTACTGTAGGACTTTCGAGAGCGTCGCGGCGGCGAGGTTGAGGTCGTCCCGATCCAGGAGGAACACCGTATCGGTGAAGCAGCTCAACGCCTCCACGATGTTGATCCCGCGCGATGACAGCACGGAGGTGAGAAGCGTCAGGAGGCCCGGGGTTTGCTCGATGCTCTCGGGGCTCGTGACGGCGAGCTCCGTGAGGTTCCGGCGCACCCCGAGAACCTGCCCCTCCCGGAGCGGCCGGACGACGCGGGCGACGGAATCCTCGTCCACGATGACCACGACCCCGCGCGACACCTGGATCACCCGACAGAGCGAGTTCACGTCGAGCAGCTCCTCGACCACGTCGCCGAGCCGCTGGAGCACGTCCGTCCCCTGACCGACGGTGATCGCGGCGACCTTGGTCCGCGTCTCCACGCGGCTCTTCCGGAGCACCCGACGGACGTTCGCCTCGCGGTGCGCCTCGCCCCGACCCCGGGGATAGCGACGGCAGGCGGCGACGACGGCGTCCGGCCGTCGCACCCCGAGGTCCTCGGAGACCCGCCGGGCGACCGCCGAGTAGTTGGCGATGCCGAGGCGGAGGGCGTCGCCGACGGCCGGGTGGGTGTCGAGATATTCGCGGACCTGACGGGAAACCGATGGTTCTGACATGAATGTCGTATTTAGGACATTATTGCCCGTACATGTCGGAAGACGGTCATATGCTATAAATCGGTGGCGGCGCGTCTCGCGTTCCGCCGAGGGGCCCGTGTCGAAACCGAAGGTCGTGCTGGCCTATTCCGGGGGGCTCGACACGTCCGTGGCGATCCCCTGGCTTCGGGAGAACAAGCGCGCGGACGTGATCGCGGTCACGGTCGACGTGGGGCAGCCGGTCGATCTCGAGCGCGTGCGGCAGAAGGCCCTCGCGTCCGGTGCGGTGCGGGCGTACGTCGCCGACGCCCGCCAGGAGTTCGCCGAGGAGTTCCTCCTCCCCGCGCTGCAGGCGAATGCCCTGTACGAGGGAGTCTATCCCCTCAGCACCGCCCTCGCGCGTCCCCTGATCGCCCGGCACCTGGTCGACGTCGCCCGCCAGGAGCACGCCGTCTTCGTCGCCCACGGGTGCACGGGGAAGGGAAACGACCAAGTCCGATTCGACCTCTCGACCACCGGCCTCGCGCCCGAGCTCGAAGTGATCGCCCCCGCGCGGGAGTGGAGCATGACCCGCGAGGACGAGATCGTCTACGCGCAGCAGCACGGCGTCCCCGTCGAGGCGACGAAATCCTCCCCCTACAGCGTGGACGAGAACCTCTGGGGTCGGTCGGTCGAATGCGGGATCCTCGAGGACCCCGCGGTCGAGCCGCCGGAAGAAGCGTTCGCGTGGACCACGTCGCCGCAGGAGGCCCCGTTCGAGCCGGAGTACGTGCGAGTGACGTTCGACCAGGGGATCCCCACCGCACTGAACGATCGACGGGCCCCGCTGCACGAGCTGATCGACCAAGTGAATCGTGCGGCCGGGGCCCACGGGGTGGGCCGGATCGACCACCTCGAGTCGCGGGTGGTCGGGATCAAGTCGCGGGAGGTCTACGAGTGCCCGGCCGCAACGGTGCTCCTCGCCGCCCACCAGGCGTTGGAGGCCCTGGTCCTGCCGCGGGACCTGCTGGATTTCAAGCGCACCGTGGAGCAGCGCTACGCTCAGATGGTCTTCGACGGCCTGTGGTTCACGCCGCTCAAGTCGGCCCTCGACGCGTTCGTCCGGTCCACCCAGGAGCGCGTGACCGGAGAGGTCGCGGTCAAGCTGTACAAGGGGTCGGCCCGGGTCACGGGACGCCACTCCCCCTACGCGCTCTACCAGGCCCAGCTCGCCACGTACTCCTCGGGCGACCGGTATCGCCGCCAGATGGCGGAGGGATTCATCTACGTCTGGGGACTGCCCGCGCGCACGTGGGCCGCGCTCGGCGTCCCGCCCCGGCGTGCGGCCACTCCCACGACGGACCGCACGGCGTGACCCCCGTCCGGGGATTCGATCGATGTCCGATACTTCTCCGGTGCCCGCGTACGTTCGCACCCCCCAGGCGGCGTTCCTCGCCTCGCTCGGCGTGGACCGGGAGCTCGCCCGGTTCGACCTCGCGGGAAGCGTCGCGCACGTCGAGATGCTGGGGCACGTCGGGATCCTCGCGCCCGGCGAGGTCGCGTCGCTCCGCGGGGGATTGCGCGCCGTGGCCCGGGAGATCGCCCTCGGCTCGTTCCCGTGGCGCCCGGAGCTCGAGGACGTCCACACGAACATCGAGGTCCGGCTCACCGACCTCGTCGGACCGGTCGGGGGCAAGCTCCACACGGCGCGCAGCCGCAACGACCAGGTCGCGGTGGACGAGCGGCTGTACCTTCGGTCCGCGGTCGCCCGGGTCGCGGCCGCGCTCGTGCGGCTGGAAGAACGCCTGCTCGCGAAGGCCGGGGCGGAGGCGGAGCGACCGATGCCCGGGTACACTCACCTCCAGCGGGCCCAGCCGGTCACGGTCGGTCACCTTCTGCTCGCGCACTTCTGGCAGTTCGACCGGGACCTCGACCGATTGTTCGCGACCGCCGCCCGGTCCAACGTCAGTCCGCTCGGGGCCGGCGCGCTCGCCGGCTCGACCCTTCCGATCGACCCGTCGGACACGGCCGGGCGGCTCGGGTTCGAGCGCGCGTTCGAGAACTCGATCGACGCCGTCAGCGACCGGGACCCGTTCGCGGAGCTCCTGTTCGACCTCGCCCTGCTCGCCGTCCACGCGAGCGGTCTCGGGGAGGAGGTCGTGCTGTTCGCGTCGAAGGAGTTCGGGTTCGTCGCGCGGACCCCGGCGCTGGGCTCGGGCTCGAGCCTGATGCCCCAGAAGCGCAACCCGGACGTCGCGGAGCTCGTCCGGGGAAAGGCCGGCCGGACCGTCGGGGACCTGGTCGCCCTCCTGACGACCCTGAAGGGGCTGCCGCTCGCCTACGACCGCGACCTTCAGGAGGACAAGGCGCCGGTCCTCGACGCGATCGCGACCTCCCTCGCCGTGCTCGAGGCGCTCGCGTCGGTCGTCGAAGGACTCGAATTCGACCCCGTCCGCCTCGGCGCCGCCGCCGCGGATCCGGAGCTCTACGCGACCGACGTCGCCGAGCGGCGCGTGGCGGGCGGAGCGCCGTTCCGGGCGACGCACGAATCCCTCGCCCGATCCTACGCGGCCGGGGCGCACCCTGAGGTCGAGCCGTCGGGGACCGCGCCGGACCCGGCCCGCGCCCTCGCGGCCCGGTCCACGGCCGGGGGCCCGTCCCCGACGGCCGTGCGACGGCAGCTTTCCCTCGCCCGCGCCCGGCTCGACGCGCGGGTCGCTTCCCTCTCCTCGCTCGACCGTGCGGTCGGACGCATCGAGGAGCTGTTGACGGAGGACCGAGGATGACGAACTGCCCGGAGTGCGACGCGACGGTCGAGAACCACGGAATGGTGCTGGGCGAGGTGTTCCCCTGCCCGGACTGCGGCACGGAGCTGGAAGTGCTGGAGAACGCACCGTTCACGGTCCAGCCCGCCCCGAAAGAGGCCGAGGACTGGGGTGAGTGACGGGGTCCGGCTCGGGGTCTTCTACACGATCGTCCGCCCCGAGGAGAAGGCGATCCTCGCGGCGGCGGAGTCGCGCGGGGTGGCGGTCGTCCGTCTGGACGACGCCGGGGTGACGTTCGGCCTCGAGCCCCCGCCCGGCCTCCCGGACGTCGTGGTCAATCGGTCGGTCAGCCACACCCGGGGCCTCTACGCCGTCCATTGCTATGCCCACTACGGCGTACCGACGGTGAACTCGCCGGCGGTCGTCGAGCTCGCGGGGGACAAGGTCCTCTGCTCGCTGCGGCTCGCCGGCCGGGGGATCCCGACCCCCCGGACGGTCGTCGCGCTCTCGCCCGAAGCGGCGATGGTCGCGATCGACCGCATCGGGTACCCGGCCGTCCTCAAGCCCGCCGTAGGGTCCTGGGGCCGCCTGATGGCGAAGGTCGACAACCCCGAGGATGCCGAGCAGATCCTCGAGCACAAATCCGCGCTGTCGTCGCCGATCCACTCGGTCTTCTACGTGCAGGAGTTCGTCCCGAAGCCCCAGCGGGACCTCCGCGCGTTCGTGGTCGGCGGCGAGGTCGTCGCGGCGATGTACCGACGCTCGACGGAGTGGCGCACGAACGCCGCCCGCGGCGGCTCGGTCGCGCCGGCACCGCTCACACCGGAGCTCGTGGAGCTGAGCCTCCGGGCCGCGGAGGCCGTCGGAGGCGGGGTCCTCGCCGTCGACCTGATGGAGTCGCCGAGCGGACTGGTCGTCCACGAGGTGAACCCGACCCCGGAGTTCAAGGCCCTCGCCGGGGCGACCGGGGCCGACATCGCCGGGCGGATCGTCGACTACGCGGTCGGGGTCGCCCGGCGATGAAGGTCGCGGTGGTCGGCGGCTCCGGGTACGTCGGCGGGGAGCTCCTCCGGCTCCTGCTGCGCCACCCCGACGTCGAGGTCGTCCAGGTGACCTCCGACTCGATGGCCGATAAGCCCCTCGGGCGGGCGCACCCGAACCTGCGCAAGGTGACTTCCCTCACGTTCACGCCCCATGCGGAGCTGCGGGCGGCCGACGCGACGTTCGTCGCGACGCCGCACGGCGAGTCGATGGGCCGCATGCCCCAACTGCTCGAGACGAACGGGTTCGTGGTCGACCTTTCGGCCGACTTTCGCCTCAAGGACCCCGCCGAGTACGCCGCCTACTATCCGACCGCGCACGCGCACCCCGAGCTCCTCGCCGAGAGCGTCTACGGGCTTCCCGAGCTCCACCGGTCCGAGATCCGGACCGCGCGGCTCATCGCCGTCCCGGGGTGCGTGGCGACCGCCACGATCCTCGCGCTGAAGCCGCTCGTGGACCACCACCTCGTGGACGGCCGGCCGGTCGTGGTCGATGCGAAGAGCGGCTCGTCCGCGAGCGGGCAGGACGCCGGGCCGGCCGGCCGCCATGCCGAGCGCTCGGGGGTCATGCGGGCGTACGCGCCGACCGGTCACCGCCACACGGCGGAGGTCGAGCAGGAGACGGGGACCCCGGTCGCCCTCTCGTGCCACGCGGTCGAGGCCGTGCGGGGCGTCCTCGCGACGGTCCACGCGTTCGCGGCCCGGCCGGTCGAGGAGAAGGAACTCTGGCGGACGTATCGGACGGCGTACGGCGAGGAGCCGTTCGTGCGCGTCGTCCACGAGAAGGACGGCCTCCACCGCGAGCCCGAACCGAAGATCCTCGCCGGGACGAACTACTGCGACGTCGGGTTCGCCGCCGACCGGCACGTGCCGAGGGTCGTCGCCCTGGCCGCGCTCGACAACCTGATGAAGGGCGCGGCGGGCAACGCGGTCCAGTGCTACAACGTCCGACGGGGACTGCCGGAGCCCACGGGCCTCGAGTTCCTCGGGCTCCACCCGATCTGAGGGGGCCTCGCATGGCGCTGGTGGTCAAGGTGGGCGGGGCCGCGGGGAACGCGCTCGGGCCGGTCCTCGACGAGCTCGCCGCGCGGTCGGACTACGTCCTCGTCCACGGGGGCTCGCAGGAGGTCGACCGGCTCGGCGAGGCCCTCGGCCGGCCATCGGAGTACTACACGTCGCCGAGCGGGGTCGTCTCGCGGCGGAGCGACCCCGCGCATCTCGAGGTCGTCGTGCTCGCCCTCGCGGGCGAGGTCCAGACGTCGATCGTCGC
>JASHYY010000115.1 GCA_030042815.1 Thermoplasmata archaeon
CGGAGTGCCGGGGACGGCGCCCGGCCGGTCCCCGGCCCTCGGTGAAACCGCGGTGTCAGCTCCTTCGTCCCGGCCTCGAGACGGTGTCCACCGGACGGTCGTCTCCCGCCTTCTCTGGCCCGGAATCGGGCGGATGGTGGTGGAGGAGTCCCGGCGAGTTCCCGCTCGACTGGTCGTGTATCGCGAGTCCCCCCAGCGGCAGGTCTACCGCCTCCCGGAGGGCGATGTCGAGTTTCTTCGCCGGTCGGAGGGCCCCGGACGGTGGACCTCGTTGCTCACCCAGGCGACCATGCTTTTCAACGCGGACCGGGGGGAGGACGCGGTCGTCGATCTCGACCTGATCCTCGCCGCCGCTCGGCGCCTCTCGGGGGTCGTGCTCTACCACGACCAGTTCGCCGGTCTCACCGGATATCTTCGACGGCTGCACTTCGGCGAGGACTACGCGCTTTACGTCCACGAGACCTCGCTCGGGGACCGTCGGGGCGTCATGGACCTCACGCTCCGCGTCCCGGCTCTCCGCGGACCTTTGCGGACCTACGATCGGGCAATCGTGGGAAAAGCGACCGTCGTCTTCACCAACAGCCGCCGAAACCGGGAGGTCCTCGCAGCCGAGGGAATCTCGGCGACCACGGTGTACCCCGGCGCGGACCCCATCGACCGACTGCCGCCGGAGCGGGAGCGGTTCATGCTCGCGGTCGCGTTCTGGGAACGAACGAAGCGTCCTGAGGTCTACGGGGAGCTCGCCCGCTCGAGCGGGATCCCGGTCGTCCTGGCGGGAATGTGGGGTCGGGCCGACGAGATGGAGGCCTTCCGCAAGAAGTGGGGAGATCGGGTCCGGGTCACGGGAACGATCTCCGAGGTCGAGCTCGACCGGCTGAGCCGCTCGGCTTCGCTCTACGTTCGGTTCGGTTACGGGGAGCGGGGCCCCGGCCAGGGCGGGATCCAGGCGATGGGGTACGGACTCCCGGTCCTGACCAACCCGGGCCTTGCGGCCGCCGAAGTGATCACGGACGGGGTTGACGGCTTCGTGGTCTCCAGTCCCGAGGAGGCCGCGCGACGTGCTCGCGAGCTGTTCGACTCGCCCGCGCGGCGGAAGGCGATGTCGGAAGAAGCCTGGGCCAAGAGCCGGACCTTGGACTGGGAAGCGCACGCCACGGCGATCCGCGACGGGCTCAAGCGCATGGAGTGAGATGGACCGCTCCGGACCCTTCGCTGCGCGGGCGGCTCGCTGGCTCCGGTTGCGTTGGCCCCGGTACCGCGGTCTGGCCATCGTCGGGCTTCTTTCGCTCGTCTTTTCGATCGTCCTCTCCGAGATCCTCATCGCCCGGTATCTCGCGTTCCAGACGGCCGCTTGGGACCTCGGCAACTACAACCAGGCGTTCTACACTACGGTCTCGGGCCACGGCTTCTTCTACTACACTGCGGACCTGCCGAGCGGGAACGGCGGTCACCTGTTCGCGGCCCACTTCGCCCCGATCCTCCTGCTCTTGCTCCCGGTCTACGCGGTTGCAGCGGCCCCCCCGACCTTGCTGGTCCTCGAGGCGGTCTCGGTCGCGTTTACCACCGTGCCGCTCTACCTCTTTGCCCGCACCGAGCTCGCCTCCGAGCGCTGGGCCCTGTTCCTCGCCGCCGTCTGCCTCGCGAGCCCGGTGCTGATGGGCATCGTCTGGTACGACTTTCACCCCGAGGCGTTCCTCCCGTTGACGATCGTCGCTGCGGTCGTCGGCTATCGGCTGCGCTCGTGGAAGTGGTTCCTGGTCGCCTGGTTCCTCGCGCTGATGGTCATCGAGACCGCAGCCCCGGTCCTGCTGGCCTTCGGGATCCTGGCGGTGTGGGGGGATTACTTCGGCCAGGGCCGTTCGCTCCGGGAGTCGCTCCGTCGGATCCCGTGGCCGCTGTGGGCCGCACTGCTCGGCTCTGTCGTATGGCTCGGTCTGACGGTCACCGTCACCCCGATCGTCTTCGGGACGGCCCAGTCGAGCGGGGCGTACTCCGCGGCCTATTCGGTAAACTTCCGTATCCTGGGGGCCGACAGCATCCTCGCGGTGATCCCGACGGCCCTCTTCCACCCGGCCCACGCCTGGGCCGCCCTCAACTACGATTCGGTTCGAAAGGCCACCTTCGTCCTGGTCCTTCTCGGCTCCCTCGGATTCCTCCCGCTTTTCGGGCGCCTTCGGTACCTCTTGCCGGGGCTCATCTGGCCCGCGCTCGCGATCTTCTCGAACGCCGGAGGGTACTACGCGTTCAGCGACCAGTACGCCGCCTACACGTTCCCGTTCCTCGCCCTCGCGGCGGTCGACGGACTGGCTCGCCTCCGGGACTGGAGCCGCGCACGCGAGGCGCCCGCGCCGTCGAGCGACCCGTCCGGCGTAGCGAGTGCGCCCCGTCGCCGCTGGGGCCTCCCCGGCGCGGTTCGGGGCAGGAAGGGGGTCCCCGTTCTCGGGGTCGTCTCGCTCCTCGTCGGCCTCGGCGTCAGCCTGGCCCTCGTGAGCCCCCTCGGGTCGCATCCGATCGACTCGCTCGCCGTCCCGCACGGGATTCCTTCCGTGACCGCCCACGACGACCTGCTCCACGACCTCATCGGCATGATCCCCCCGCAGGCGAGCGTCCTGACGAGCCACATGCTGTTCCCGGAGGTGTCGAGCCGACCGAACGCCTACGTCCTTCCGGTGTCCAGCTATTTCGCGGGGAACCGGACGTTCTTCGGCGTGCTCGACCAGTACGTCAACGAGTCGGATTACCTGCTGTACGACACTCTGACCGACCCGTACAGCGCGTCGATCTTCCAGAAGTACGTCAATCTCACGGGGTTCGGGGTTCTCGGAGAAGAGGACGGGGCCGTTCTATACGAGCGAGGTTGGAGCGGACCCCCGGCGCTCTGGGTCCCGGAGTCGCTCAATCTTACCGGGGGTTCGCTCGCCGTGGCGCCGGCGTATGCTGCGGGTCCGAGCGGGATGTATCCGGACGTCCTCCGCTACCTCGGCGGGTCGGCGGCGGGCACCGAGCTCTGGTCGGGGCCGTTCTTCCAGCTAGTCCCCGGCACGTACGAGGTCACCGTCGCGTACCGGGTCGACGGGACCTACTCCGGGAGCGCCCTCGAGGTCGGGGTCGAGAGTCGCCCGGTGAACATTTCGGTCGTGCCGGTCGACGTCACCCCGTCGGGCCACGACTATTCGATCACGGTCGTGACCTCTCCCCAATCCGTGCCGGTCGCGACGGCGAACGTCAGCGTCTCGTCCGGGATGGGCCCGCAGATGTTGAACCTCACGGTCGTCTGGCCCGCCCCGGGATTCCTCGACCTGACCGGGACGGTGGGGACCCCGCTCGTCTCGGTCACGCTGTACGCGGCTTCGGTGCTCCAGGTCTCCCCGACCTAGCGGTCAGTGGAACGTGATCTCGCTCATCATCTGAAGGCCGATCCCCATGGCGCGACGGCGGTCGCCCCCGGCTCCCTTCGAGACTCCGACGCGTTCGCGGAACTTGATCGGCACCTCGACCACGCTCAGGTGATTCTGGAGCGCCACGAGGATCATGTGCGGGGAAAAGTAGTGGCCGCCGACCGTCAGGCGGTCGAGGATCCGGGCCAGCGCCTCGCGCCGGATCGCGCGGAACGTGCACCCGACGTCGGTGAGGCGGACCTGTCCCATGAAGACCGGGTCCCAGTACCGGAGCCGGATGAGGAACGCGAGGAACATGTTGCCCCACGCCATGAACCAGTCCATCTGGCTCCCATCGCGGGTGAGGACCCGCGTCGTCCGCGTCCCGAGGACGAGGTCGACGTCGTCCAGGTACGGAAGGAGTTTCTCCGTATCGTCCGAGAAGAACGTCATGTCGCCTTCGGCGAGGACGATCCGACCCGCCGTCGTCTCTTCGAGCGCGTAGCGCAGCCCGGCGATGCACGCGTAGCCGTACCCCTGCTTCGTCTCGTGGATCACGGTCGCGCCGGCCGCCTCGGCGACCGCTGTCGTCCGGTCCGTGGAGTTGTTGTCGACGACCACGACCTGGTCGATACAGCGGATCTTGCGGAACTCCGCGACCGACAGTCCGATCGACGCCTCGTCGTTGTAGGCGGTGAGGACCGCGACCGCCCCCGGGCCGGCGGGACCCGGCGGGCTCACGCCGCGGGTGGGGTTCGCCGCCTTGGCCCGCTGCCGGTGGACCGCGCCGTGGACCAGGAACGCCACGGTGGCGAACGGGACGAGGACAAAGAAGTAGAGGGCGAGGAAGAACAGGATGTCGGTATCCCAGTGCGTGAACGAGAAGTAGATCGGCGGGTCCGCGAGGCCACCGGGGATCTTGGTCAGCAGGAACCAGACCGCCTCGGTCACCGCGAGCGCCACCGCCACGGCGGCCACGATGCACGAACCCAGGAAGACCCTGAGCAGAAGACGACCCATCTACTCAGCCTCCGGGACCGTCGCGCTCGGACGTTTTCCTGTCCGGCTTAGTCACCCTCTGCCCCTCATCAACCTTGAGGTGGAACGGCGCGATATCGGGCAGAACCGCCGGGGGAGGTTTTGGAGAGGTCTCGCCCTGACGGGCGACCGCCCCGGGGCGGACCCGAACCGGGTCACGGGGGGCAACCGGATTGAGCCACCCCGGCGGAGAACTCGAACAGATAGGCGTCCGACTCGGAGAACAGGACCGAAAAGTCGGCCGATCCTTCCAGCGGCCGAGGGTCGAACGCCGGATACGTCACGGAGGTCGGGCCTGTAACAAGTATCTCCGTGATACCCAACGAGACGAGGGCGGAGTGGGTCTCGGGGGTGTAGGCCCCGGCGGTAAAGTCGGAGACGACCTGCGAATAGTCCGCGTTCTCTGGAACGGGATTCATCGGGAAGACCAGCCGCACCACCGCGTACTCGGGCAGAAACTGCCCGGCCGAGCCGGGGGCGACCAGCACCGCCGAGCAGGACGGGAGGTGCGAGGCGACCCACTCCATCGCGGCGACGTCGGAAGAGGTCACGTTCGAGGTCTTGTCGATATTGAAATGGTTGTACGCCACGCCGCCGGTCACGGTATAGCCGGCGCCCGAAACGAGCGGCACCACCAGAACCACGAGGGCAACGGCCAGGCCGAGACCGCCGGACGGGGGAGCGGT
>JASHYY010000116.1 GCA_030042815.1 Thermoplasmata archaeon
TCCGGGCTGGGCGAACGCGGAGGAGGAGGCGGTCGCCGCTCGGCAGATGCGGGGCCGCGGCGGGGTCCTGTCGCTCTCGCTCCGGGGCGGGGCGGCTGCGGCCGAGGCGTTCCTCGGTCACCTTCGGTTCTTCCACGTCGCGTCCAGCCTGGGCGGCGTCGAGAGCCTCGCGAGCGTTCCGAGCCAGACGTCGCACCGTCACCTGGACGCGGTCGCGCTCGCGCGCCGGGGCATCGACCCCGGGCTCGTCCGGCTCGCGCTCGGGATCGAGGACCCGGACGACCTAGTGCGGGACGTTACGGAGGCGCTCGACGGACTTCCCTGACGCCTCGGCGCCATCATTATAGGGCGATTCCTGTGCTCGGTCCGGCACGCCACTGTAGCTCAGTTGGCAGAGCGGCTGATTCGTAATCAGCAGGTCGGGGGTTCAAGTCCCTCCAGTGGCTGCCTTTCCCTCGATCGAGACTCACCTTCGCGGAAGTCGGAGGATCTCGCTCAAGGAACCGAGTTCCCCGCGGTACCAACCCCCCGCTTTCCACGGGGGCCGTCCCGCGGCGGCACGATGTCGAAGAGACCCAAATCCTCCTTTTGCGTGCCTTTCCAAGGGGTAGGCCGCAATCTTCGCGTCCTTCCCGGCCGGCGACCGGCGACGGAATTAATTCCGAACGAACCCTGACGCCGGTCGATGGAGGTCGACCTCCGACGACCGCCGGCTCGTTTGCGGTCGGGGGTCCCGTGGTGGCTCCCGGTGGCGGTCCTCTGGTCGGTCGGAGTGGCGCTGATACTCCTGATTCTCTGGGGCGTTGGGCCCGGTGGTCCAACGAAGTCCCTTCTCTTCGAGACGTCGGGGGTCGTAGTGAACGGGGTGGCCCTCGGGGTGTCGATCTATTACTGGAGGCGGTACGGAGCCTCCGGTGTCCTCACGCCCATGTTTCCGCCCCCGGGGCCGAACTACTCCTCCCTGTCGGGCGCTCTCAACCTGAACGACACGCGTCGCGCGGCCGATAGGGAGGAGCGAGCCGCTCTTCGTCTGTTCCGTAAGGGAAGGATCTCTCGTCGGCAGTACGAGAAGATCATCGCCTACCGACACTTCGTCCACGGAGACCTCACCCGAACCGAATATCACCAGGTCATCGCCCGGCTCGATGAAGAAGAACCGAACGGCGTCCCGCCGTGACGCCTCGGTCGCCGAGCTCCCGAGACAATGGACAGGTGGGGTCGCGCGAGGGGGCTCGTGCTCCCCCGCCGATTCGGAGCCGTCCACGTCCTCGGCGCGGTTGGCTCGGGGAAAGGCCGGCGGTCTCCGCGACGTGAACCCTTAGTTCCGTCCCCCCGGCGGCGGCCTTTCCAACCCCCCGGAGCCAGGTCAGCGGTTTCGTTCCCGGTTCGAGAACAGCAGGGTCCCGGCCACGAAGAACGCGGCCGAGACCGCCACGATCACGACCAGGTCCAGCCACGGCGCGTAGAGCTGGAACGGTCCGTACACGGAGCTGCCCCGGTACGCGACGCTGCGCATCAGGTCGACGAGATAGGTGGCGGGCATGAGCCGGACGAGCAGATTCAGGAACCCGTTGGAGTGGCTGATCGGGACGATCGCTCCCGAGAGAAACATCTGGGGGAACATCACCATGATCACCGCTTGGTCGACGGCCTTGGGGCTGGTCGCGAAGATGCCCGAGAGCAGGACGCCCAGCGCCCCTCCCAGGAGCAGGGCGACGGGAGCGACCCAGAGGATGCCCGATACGAGTCCCCACGTCAACGGAGCGCCCAGCGCCCACGCCACGACGAAGAACGGGGTGATCTGGATCAGTCCGGTGGCGCTTCCCCCCAGGATCTTGCCGGCGACGATCGAGAAGCGGGAGACGGGCGCGACGAAGATCTCCTGGGTGAACCCCGTCTCCCGCTCCTCCACGAGCGACGTGACGTTCATCATCGTGAACTGGGTCAACATGCACCCCACCATCCCGACGAGCGCGAACTGAAGGAAGTTGAACGGCAGGTCGCTCGCCAGGTTCTGCTCGATGAGGCCGCCGAAGAGTCCCAGGAACGCGATCGGGAAGAAGAAGGAGAACAGCAACGTCGATTTCCATTCTCGTCGGAGCGCGAGCAGGTCGCGGGCGGCGATGGCGACCATGGCGTTTGCCTCGTTTCGGGCCGGCATACTACGCCGCCTCCCCGGCGGCGGCCTCTCGACCGACGAGCTCGATGTAGGCCTCCTCGAGCGTGGGGACGTGGAGTCGCAGAACGCGGAGAGGCACGCTGATGCGCGCGAGGAGATCCTGCGGCGTGGCTCCGTCGAACCCGACCTTCACGAGGCCGTCGTCGCGGACCGTGACCGCCGTGCCGGATAGGTCGCGGAGGAGCTGGTCCCGATTCACGGCGTCGAGGAGAAGATAGCGGTCCGCGATCCGGACCTTGAGCTCCTCGGGTGTGCCTTCGACGAGAATACGCCCCTTCGAGACGAGGATGACCCGGTCGGCCCCTTCGGCCTCCTCGATGTAGTGGGTGGTGAGGAAGATCGTCGTTCCCTCGCTCCGCTGAACGTCGCGCAAGTACGCCCAGAGCGAGCGCCGGCTCACCGGGTCGAGCCCCTGGGTAGGCTCGTCGAGGAACAGGACCCGGGGACGGTGCATCAGGCTCCGAAGGATTTCGAGCTTCCGACGCATCCCTCCCGAGAACGTACCCACGCGCCGGAAGAGCTCGCGCTCGATTCCGAGGAGCCGGGCGAGCGACGACACCTGCTCCCGATAGGCCTTCGGCATCAGGCGGAAGGCCGGCCGGTATCCGTAGAGTCCGTAGAGGCTTGCGTGGAACCTCAGGTTTTCCTCGGCGGTGAGTCGGAGGTCGAGGCTTGGATTCTGGAAAATGATCCCGATGCTGGCCC
>JASHYY010000117.1 GCA_030042815.1 Thermoplasmata archaeon
CGAGAAGGCGTCGGGCGAACGCCCGTCCTTGCGCCCACTGCTCGACCACGTGGAGGACCAGACGGCGCTCCTCTCCGCGGAGGGGAACCCGTTCTCGCTCTACCAGGAGTTCCTGCGGACCCGCTCGCCGACCCCGGCGCGCGGCGGCGAAGCGGCCCCGAGGGACATCTTCGTGCCCGCGGGAACGACCAGCTTCAAGCCGGGGCCGATCGTCGGGGAGCTCCAGCACGCGGGATTCCCGGCGGCGATCGAGAAGGGAAAGGTCGTTCTGAAGAAGGACACCACGATCGTGAAGGCGGGCCAGACGATCTCGCGAGAGGTCGCGACGATGCTGACGCGACTCGAGATCTTCCCGCTCGAGGTCGGTCTCTCGTTGCGCGCGGTGGTGGACGGGGCGACGTTCTACCCGCCCGATGTCCTCTCGGTCGACCTCGAGGCTCGCCGCGCCGACTTCGCCCGCGCGGCGCACGCCGCCCTCGGCCTCGCGGTCGAGGTCGCCTACGCCACGCCGGAAACGTTGCCCCTCCTGGTCGCCCGCGCACACCGCCGAGCGCTCGGAGTCGCGCTCGCCGCCGGGCACATCACGAAGGAGACGATCGAGCCGCTCTTCGCGAAGGCGATGCGCGAAGCGGCCGCGGTCCAGAAACTGACGGGTCACTGAGGGTCCCCCCACGGAAGGCCACGGAGTGAGAACGATGGAGTACGTGTATGGTGCGCTGCTGCTCAACGCCGCCGGAAAGCCGATCGACGACAAGGCCCTCTCGGGGGTCCTCACCGCCGCCGGGGTCTCCCCCGACGCGGCGCGGGTGAAGGCGCTGCTCGCCTCGCTCGAAGGGGTCAACCTCGCCGAGGTCCTCGCGAAGGCCGAGACGTTCGCCGCGCCGGCGCCGGCCGCCGCCCCCGCCGAGAAGAAGGAAGGCAAGGGCGAGAAGAAGGAAGAGGAGAAGAAGGAAGACAAGGGCGTCTCCGAGGAGGAGGCGGCCGAGGGTCTCTCCGCCCTCTTCGGCTGACGCGAACGTAACCGCGAGCGCACCGCTTAAGTCCCGAGTCCCGCTAGGTCCGGCCGGAGGCGCCCTCTCCGGCCCCTGGTGAACGATGCCCCCTCGGGAGTTCTGCGGCGTCGTGGGGGTATCGCTGCAGGGAAAGGGCGCCCCGCCCTACCTGTTCCGCGGGCTCCGCGCCCTCCAGCACCGGGGCCAGGAGTCCGCGGGGATCGCGACCTCGAGCCACGGGGTCCTCTACCAGCGGAAGGGGATGGGCCTCGTCCACGAGATCTTCAACCAGGAGCTCCTCGACTCGCTGCGAGGGTCGGTCGGGATCGGCCACGTGCGCTACTCGACCACCGGCTCGAGCGACCTCGAGAACGCGCAGCCGATCGTCGTGAAGGTGAAGGACGAGGACGCGGCCATCGCCCACAACGGCGACATCGTGAACTTCGGCCGCATCCGCCACCGCCTCGAGGCGCAAGGCGTCGACCTCCTCGGCAACGCCGACACGGAATCGATGGCGCAGATGATCGCCCTCGAGTACACCCGGACGCGGGACCTCGAGGCGGCGATCCGCCGGGCGTGCTCGGAGATCATCGGGGGCTACGCCGTGGTCTTCCTCGTCGGCCAGCGAGTCTACGCGTTCCGTGACCCGCTCGGCATCCGGCCGCTCGTCTTCGGGACGATCGACGGGGGCGTGGCGGTGGCCAGCGAGTCGGTCGCGCTCGAGCTGATGGGCGGCAAGGCCGTCCGAGACCTCGAACCCGGCGAGGTGATGGTCCTCGAAAAGGGCCAGCTCCTGCGCACCTCCCGCATCCCGAACGGCGGCGAGCGGGCGCACTGCATGTTCGAATGGGTCTACTTCTCGCGTCCCGACTCGATCGCCGAGGGTCGCCCGATGTACGACGTCCGCCACCGAATCGGCCTCGAGCTCGCGCGCGAGTCGCCGGTGGAGGCCGACATCGTGGTCCCCATCCCCGACTCGGCCCGTCCGCAGGCCCTCGGGTTCGCCGAAGGCTCGGGGATCCCGTACGCGGAAGCGCTGATCAAGAACCGGTTCGTCGAGCGCACGTTCATCCTGCCGGACCAGAAGCGACGCGAGTTCGAAGTCCGCGTGAAGCTCCACCCCGTGCCGGGGCTCCTCAAGGGGAAGCGCGTCGTCCTGCTGGACGATTCGATCGTCCGCGGCACCACGCTGAGGGAGATCGTGCAGATGGTCCGGTCCGCCGGTGCGACCCACATCGACGTGCGGATCGGCTGTCCCCCCATCCGGGCGCCCTGCTACTTCGGCATCGACATGAAGGAGCGGCGCGAGCTGGTCGCCCACAACCGGACCGAGGAGGAGATCGCCGGGATCGTCGGGGCCGACTCGGTCCGCTACCTCTCGATCGACGGGCTGGTCTCGTCGATCGGCCTTCGCCGCGAAGAGCTCTGCCTCGGATGCCTCACCGGGAAGTACCCGGTCGAGGTGCCCGAGGAACGCCACCGCTACCAGAAGTCCCTCGGGGAGTTCTAGGGCGTGCCCCGCGCGGCGGTCGTCGGGAGCGGCCCCCGACTGTTCCTGGTCGAGCTGCCGGAAGGACCGCCGCACTCGTTCCCTCGCCCGGTCCCTCCGCGGCCCCTTCCCGGCGCACTGCTCGACGCCGTGCGCTCGCTGCCCGCCGGGACGGGGCTCGCTGCCGCGGAGAGCGACCTGCGGACGGCGCTCTCACGGGAGACGGGTCGGCCGTTCGGAGAGCCCACGCGCGAAGAGCTCCGTGCCGTCCGGGCTCGGCTGCCCCCGCCGCCGTCGGACGCCGAGCGCTCGTACCTCCTCGCCGTGGCCCGGGCCCGGCTCGAGGCGGCGCTCCGCGCGCCGGAGGAGGTGCTGACGACCCTTGCCCGCGAGGAGGAGCGGCTCGAGCGGGCGCTCGGACGCGAAGAACACGCGGCGGAATCCCTCGTCGCGGTGCCCGATTCTCCGGTCGACCGGTACGCCCGTGCGTGGACGGAGGCGCGCTCGGCCCTCGCTCGTCACCACGCGACCCTACGGTCGACTGTGGAGGCCGAAGCCCGGAAGGTGCTCCCCAACCTCTCTTCGGTGGTCGGACCGCGGGTCGCGGCCCGGCTGCTCTCGGCGGCCGGGAGCCTGGCAGCCCTCGGGCGACTGCGGGCTCCCCGGCTGCAGCTGCTCGGGTCCCGACGCCGTCCTTCGGCCGATCGCGGCCCCCGGTACGGGCTCCTCTACCGGGCGGAGCGGATGGACGACGTGCCAGCCGCCCGTCGCGGCGCGTACGCGAGAACGCTGGCGGCGCTAGCCGTGGTCGCGGCCCGGGCCGACGTGTACACGCACGCCGACCTCTCTGCGCGACTCGTCGCGCGGAGGGATCGACGGGTCGACGACCTCGGACGGAGGCGCCGATGAGGGCCCCACGACGGTTCGAGCCGATTCCCGAGAGCGCGCGCGTGGTGCGGGCGCGGTCCGGGGACCGGACCGAGCTTTGGACCGAGACCGTCGGGACGCTCCCGCCGGTCTTCGGCGAGCGCTGGGTCGAGCGCGACGGAACGACGTACCGTTCCTTCGAGCCGAACCGCTCGAAGCTCGCCGCGGCCCTCCTCAAGGGCTGGTCGGGGGGCGTGCCGGCCGCCGGGGAACGGTGGCTCTATCTCGGCGCCGCGAGCGGGACGACCGCGTCCTACGTCGCCGACCTGGTCGGGACCGGCGGCCGGGTCTACGCGGTCGAACGAAGTCTCCGGCCGTTCGCGCGGCTCGTCGGCCTGGCCGATCGGTGGCCGAACCTCCTGCCGGTCCTCGGCGACGCACGGCAACCCCTCGAGTACACGGGCCTCGTCCCGCCGGTGGACGGGGTCTATGCCGACATCGCGCAGCCCGACCAAGTGGAGATCGTTCGGTCGAACGCCGAGCTGTTCCTTCGGGGTCCGGGAACCCGGTTCCTGCTGGCCCTGAAAACCTCCAGTATGGGACGGGACCTCGCCGCGTCGGCGCACCTTGCCCGGACGGAGGACGCCCTGCGGCCGGTGCTGCACCTCTCCCCGGCCGTCGCTCTCGAGCCGTTCCACCGCGGGCACTACCTCGTCGGCGGCCGCGTCCGACCCGGGCTGTTCGGCGCGGGGCCCGATGCCTCGGCTAGGCCGCGGGCCGCGCGCTTCCACGGGCGACGACGACCGTGACGATGTCCTCGTCCGCGAGGACGTGGTCCCGCCCGACCGTCTGACCCGGAAAGCGGGCGCTACGCCCCCAGACCTGGGCGGCCCGGAACGCCCGGTCGAGCTCCGCCGGAAGCCGGTGGAGCAGGCCCGAGATCGAGTCTCCCTGGCGCAGGATCACCGGTTCGTCGAGGTCGGGGGGCCGTCCCGGGGGCTTGACGTAGACGCGGATGAACCGCAGCGCGTGGCCGATCCGGTCGACCAGGAGGTCGAGCCCGGACTGGTTCTTCGCCGAAATGAACAGAGGGTCGAAACCGCGGAGGTCCGCGACGAGGCGCGCCCGGTCCGTGGGCGAGAGCGTCTCGGCCTTGTTGACGGCGTAGATCGCCAGCAGGTAGACGCGGTTTCCCGCGAGGACGTCGATCAACTGGTCGACGGTCGCATCCTCCCGGAAGACGATCGACCCGTTGTGCATTCCGAACTCGCGGGCGATCTGGGCCGCGGCGCCTCCCGCAAGATGGGTCAGCCGGACCGTGCTCGATACGGTCAGTCCCCCCCGGTCGCCCTTCTGGACCACGATGCGCGGGGGCCGCTGGTTGATCCGGACCCCGGCGCCCTCGAGCTCGGCCGTCAGCGCCCGCAGGTTCGGGTGTTCGGGGTCGATGAGGAAGAGGACCAGGTCGACCGACCGGACGACCGAGAGGACCTCCCGCCCCCGGCCCCGCCCCTTGGCGGCGCCGGGCACGAGCCCGGGCATGTCGAGGATCTGGATCGAGGCGCCGCCCCAGCGCAGCATCCCCGGGATGATCGACACCGTGGTGAAGTCGTAGGCACCGGTCTCGCTGTCGGCGGCGGTGAGCCGGTTGAGGAGCGTTGATTTTCCCACCGAGGGGTAACCGACCAACCCGACCGTGGCGTTCCCGCTCTTGCGTACCGAGTAGCCCACCCCTCCGCCCTTCCCCCGCGCACGGGCCTCACGCTCGAGCCGGAGGACGGCGATCTTCGCCCGGAGCCGCCCGATGTGCAGCTGGGTCGCCTTGTTGTACTGGGTGTTGCGGATCTCGTCCTCGAGGGCCGCGATCTGCTCCTCGATCGAAGCCATCGGTTGAGGGGCGCCTCGCGTCCGGGGGGTCGAACCGATACTTGAGCCTGACGAGCCCTCAGCGCCCATCGTCCGTGGGAAACGGGTACGAGGTCGTGCTGGCCTCCCTTTCGAACGAGGATGTCGTACGGGGATCTCGACGCAGGGACTCCTTCTGGAGCGCCCGCTTCTCGGTGGCGATACCAGCCCCGACCCCGCCCCGATGCCCGCGCGGACGAGGAGGAGCGCCGACGACTCCGGCTCGTCGCGGCGTTGCGCGCGGGCCATGGCGTCGGCGCCCGGTTCCGACTCCTCCTCTGCGCCGGCCCGTCGCCGACGATCCGCGCCGTCTTTCCCGGGGTAGTGTCCGAACGGTGGGCGCGCCGAGTCTTCCTCCCCGCGTTCCCTCCCCATCAGTGGACCCGCGAGACCGCGCGCCCGAAACCGACGGGGGACGGAGTGCGCGTGTGGGCGGCTCGACGGCTCCTCCCGTGGCCGCACCCTCTTCGCTCGGAGGCGGACGGACCGCGCGCTTTCGACCTGCTCGCGAGGGCGGCGGCCGTGGTCCCCGCCGGGGTGACGCTCACGCTCGAGGGATCTCCGCTCCCCGCACCGGTGCCCTCACCGTGGTCGGCGGGATCACCCACCGGCGACTCCGCCGTGGGACCTGCGCGTGGGCGGCCGGACCCTCCCGGGGTCGCAGCCCGCGCCCGCTCGAGGTCGACGGACGACGGCATCGCTTCCCCGCTGTTCTGGACGGTCCGGTCCACGCTCGAGTTTCCCTTCGGACAGGACGGCGCCGGAGAGCTTCGGCGGGCCGGCCGCGCGTACGAGTCCGCCCTGCGGAGCAGCGGGGGGAACGGACTCCGATGGACGGCGACCCTCTGGGCCGGACGTTGGGAACGGTCGGGATTTCCCGTCACCGACCGGGAACTCAGCCACGTCTTGCCCGGAGTCGACTGCCCCGCGCCCGGCGCGGACGACCGGTCGTCGGAGACCGCGGGGTTCTTGCCGCTCGGCCGAACGGAGTCGGGAGAGGTGGTTCGGGTTCCGATCGAACCCGGTCAGGGTCGCCACCTCACGATCCTCGGCGAGACCGGGATGGGAAAGAGCTCCTTGGTCGCCGCGCTCGCCCGTCGCGCGAGGGTCGGCGCCGGCCTGGTGCTTCTCGACCCGCTCGGAGAGACCGTCGTCGCGCTGGCCGCGTCGCTGGACTCCGCATCGCGGGCGGACCTGCTCCGGATCGACCCGGTCGACCACCCTCTGCGAGTCAACGCGCTCGAGGGGGTGGACCCTGCGGAGAGAGACCCATTTCGAGCCGAACGGCGGCTCAACGACCTGGTCCACGCCCTCCGAAGGGTCCGCGCCGGGAGGTACGTCGACTCGGGGTTCTGGGGCCCGCGACTCGAGGAGATACTGACGCGTTCGGTCGGAGCTGCCGCCGCGCTCGAGGAGGGAACGCTGAGCGACGCGCACACGCTGCTCGCGACCGGAGCGCGGTGGCATCGGGACCTGCCCCCTCGCGCCCGCGAGCCGGTGCGCGCTCTCGCGGATCGGATCCGGGAGCGACCGGAGGACGCGGAGGGGGCCCGCCGCCTGCTCTTCGAGGTCGTACGGAGCCCGGTCCTCGAACGGTTGCTGTGCGCCCGGACGCCGGACCTCGCGGTCCGCGACCTGCTCGCGCCCGGGCGCGTCGTCCTCGTCTCGGGCAACGCGGCGCGCGTGGGAGAATCGGTCGCGCGGTACCTGCTCGCCGTCTACCTCGCGCTCCTGTGGTCGGAGCTGCTCGCGCGGCGCCCCGCCCCCAAGACGTTCGTCTTCCTGGACGAGGCGCAATGGTTTTCGCACGAGAGCCTCGCCGAGATGCTGCGCCTTGGCCGGCGCGCCAACGTCCACGTCGTGCTCGCGACGCAGGCGGTCGGTTCGCTCCCGGAGTCGGTCGCGGACGCCGTATGGACGAACGTCGCGGACTTCGTCGCGTTCCGCGGCTCGCCCGAGGAAGCCCGCGAGGTCGCCCGGATGGCACCCGAGGTCGCCGCCGATTCGATCCTCGCGCTCCCCCGCGGTCACGCGGTCGCGTTGCTCGGCAAGGGTCACTCCGTGCGCTGGATCCGTACGGCACGGACTCCCGTCGGCCCGGATTTGGGTCGGCCGGGGGAGAGCGCATCGGCCGACCGCCCCATCCCCCCTGCCGCCCCGTCGTTCCCGACGCGCCCGGTCGAGGTCGCCGACGTGATCCGCTGGCTCGCCACGAGAGTCCGGCGCGACGGCAGCCCCGTCCGGGTCCGGGTGTCGCTCCAGGACCTGCGACGCGAACTCGGAGCGTCGAACGACGTCGTTCGGGCCGCCGGAGGTACCCTCGGGCGGGCCGGTGCCCTCGCCTCGGTCACGCGGCAGGACGGGACCACCGTGTGGGAGCTGGTGTCGGACCGGATACCGTCCGACCCCGGGGACGGTCTACCGCCACCGCCGGCCGGGCCTTCCTGAACGCCACAACCCTATTAGGGACGGAACGGCTCGTTTCACCGATGGATTCTCCCTCGGGGGATTCCCCGTCCGCTTCCGCAGGCACCGGCGGGGGACTGATGTCCCCCGCGACCGTGCTCGAGCGGTGCGCGACGGGAATCGACGGTCTCGACAACATCCTGGGCGGTGGAATTCCGCGGGGGAACATGGTCCTGGTCGCGGGGAGCGTCGGGACCGGCAAGACGACGCTCTGCCTCGAGTTCCTCGTCCGGGGGGCGGAGCGCGGCGAGCGCTCGCTGTTCCTGTCGGTCACGGAGGCCTCCTCGAAACTGATCCAGAACCTCTCGACGTTCGAATTCTTCCGGACGGACCTGATCGAGCAGGGCGAGCTCGTCTTCGTCGACCTTCCCTCCGTCTACGATCGCCTCGGTCTCGGGAAGGAGGAGCTCGCGCCGGAGGAGATCGACATCGTCATCCGCACGATCTCTGACCTCGTTCGCTCGCTCGGCGCGAAGCGGCTCGTCCTCGATAGCCTGACGAGCGTATGCTACCGGATCCGCAAGGACGAGCAGATCCGGGACTTCATGCTCCGCCTCGGACAGGAGCTCAACGAAGCCGGGTGCACCTCGCTCCTCGTCTCGGAGATCGGGCCGACGCCCGGGCGCTACTCCCTCCACGGCGTCGAGGAGGCGATCGTGGACGGCGTCATCCTGCTCTGGAACACCCGGCGCCTCGGCGACATCCTGCGCGTCGTGCAGATCGTCAAGATGCGGGGGACGGCCCACTCCCGCGCGCAGTACGTCCTCGAACTGACCCCGATCGGGATCCTCATGGCCCCCCACCTCAAGGGCGGGCTCGAGGGAGGCGCGTGAGCCGTGCCCGTCGACATCGGCGAGCGCCTCCGGGCGCTCCCCGGCGGTAGCGCGGTCGCGTTGAAGCTCGACCCGCGCGAGTACGCCGACCACTATTTCGCGGTCCTGAACGCCACCTTGCGCGACGTCGGCAGCGAGACGGACGCCCACACGATCTACGTCGCGGTCACGAACCCGGCCGCGTTCGTCTGGTCGCTCGCCCAAGCCCTCGACATCCCGGTCGAACGGATCTCGTTCGTCGATGCGATCAGCCATATCATGATGAACTACTCGAACCCGCTCTCGAACGCGACGTACGTCGAGAGCCCGCGAGCGCTCGAGGAGATCATGCTCCGCGTCGAGTACCTCCTCCGCAAGTTCCCTCACCCCCGGTCGATCGTCGTCATCGACAGCGTGAACTCGCTCGCGATCCACAACCCGCCCGAGCTCCTGTCGGAGTTCTTCCACATCCTGTTGAACAATCTGAAGAGCCGCTCGGTGCTCACGCTCGTGCTCGAGACCTCGGAGGAGGAGCAGAAGGGGATCGAGCAGATGCTCAACCTGGTCGTCGACGAGACGATCGATGTCGCCCGGATGGGACGGTGACCTTGGCGGACCCGCAGCGGATCTTCGGCATCCCCGAGATCGACCAGCCGCTCTGGACGGCGCTGCCGCCGGGTTGGCTCGCCCTCCTGACGGGCCACTCCGGCTCGGGCGCGCCGCTCCTCGCGAAGCAGTTCGCGAACGCCGGGGCCGGCGACGTCCCCGTGTTGTTCTACACGACGTACGAGCGGACCGAAGAGGTCACGAAGGCGTTCAGCGACTTCGGCTGGGACCCCGGGGCGATCAAGGTCGTGAACCTCGCCGACGAGTACTACGAGCGCGTCCTCGTTCGCGGCCTCGAGGTCGCCCGGGCCCGCGAGCTCGGGATCTCGATCGCGGAGCTCGTCCGGGAACAGCCGCGCGTCCGCGCGTCGAGCTCCTTCAGCCTGACGAACCGGATGCTCTCCGACCTCGCGGGGATCGACAGCCCGTTCCGCCTCGTGGTCGATTCGGTCGACTTTTTCTTCGAGGTCCTCGAACCGCACGATGTGACGACGGTCGCCCGCCAGATCCGCCACCGGTGCCAGACGATCGGGGGCCAGGCGCTCGTCGCGGCCCACTCGATCGCGCACGACCGAGCGGTCTTCGGCCTGCTCCAGGACCTCGCGGACGTCGTCTTCGAGCTGCGGGCCGAGCCCCGGGGGGACCACTTCGAGCACACTTTGCTGGTGGAGAAGGTCGCGAACCGGCCGAACCTCACCCGGATATGGAAGGCCGTGGTGGGCGAGGACGGTTGGCACGTCGAGTCTCGGGAGCCCGCTCCGGGATAGCGGCTTTCGGCACCGTAACCTAACCTTTATCGCCCTCGCCCGGCTCTCGAGGGCGAGAGGAAGAAACCGTGGAGGACGTCGTTATCCGCACGCTCGAGAAGGTCACGCTCCGGGACCCGATCCTGGTGGAAGGGCTGCCGGGCGTCGGGAACGTGGGCAAGCTCGCCGCCGACTACCTTCGGGAGCAGCTGCCCGCGAAACCGCTCGCGACGATCTACTCGAAGTTCTTCCCTCCGCAGGTCTACGTGGGCGAGGACGGGATCATCCGCCTCGTCTCGAACGACCTCTACTACTGGAAGGCGCCGACCTCGGGGCCGCACGACCTCCTCGTCCTCGGCGGGGACTACCAGGGGATCAGCCCCGAGGGCCAGTACGAGATCACCGAGCGGGTGCTCGACTACTGCAGCGGCCTCGGGGTGCACGAGGTCTACACCCTGGCCGGTTTCGCGCAGGGGCGGGTCGTGGAGCAGCCGCGCGTGCTCGGAGCGGCCACCGTCGCCGCGCACGTGGAGGCCCTGAAGCGCTACGGCGTCGTTTTCTCGCGCAACGACCCCGGGGGGGGCCTGATCGGCGCCAGCGGGCTCTTCCTCGGGCTCGGCCGCCTGTTCGGGATGGAGGGCGCCTGCCTCATGGGGGAGACGAGCGGTTACTTCGTCGACCCGCGCAGCGCCGAGGCGGTCCTGAAGGTCCTCGGGCGGGTGCTGGGGATCGAGATCGACTTCACCGCCCTCGAGGCGAAGGCGAAGGAGATCGACCGGATCGCGCAGAAGATCCACGAGGCCGAGCAGCGGACCGGCGAGCCGACCCCGACCCCCGGATCGACGCCTCGGGAAGACCTCGGCTACATCGGCTGACGGCGCCGTGACCGCCGAATCGCACCCGCCGCGCGTCGGGCCCGGGGCGGCCGACCGCGAACGGGCGCTGCTCGACCGTGTCTCGGCCCTCGGGGCGGCGGGCGGGTTCGTTCCGTTCGACCGGTTCATGGAGGTCGCCCTTTACGGTACGGGGGTGGGCTTCTACGACCGCCCTCGGACGCCGTTCGGTGCCGGCGGCGACTTCTACACGGCCGCGCACGTCAGCCCGCTGTTCGGGCAAACGATCGCGCGCCGGCTGCTCGCGGTCCGCGCCGCACTGGGTCGGTCCGGACCGTTCCGGGTCGTGGAGCTCGGCAGCGGGGACGGCACGCTCGCGAACGTCCTCGTCCGGGCTCTCGGCGAGGCGGCGACGTCGGACGACCTCGAGTACGTGCTGGTCGAACGGTCGGAGACGCTCCGCGCGGCCTCGTTCGAACGGGTCCAAGAGCTCGGCGGGCGTGCGGGGGTTCGCGTGCGCTGGTCCGGATCGGTCGGGGCGGACGGCCCGTTCGACGGGGCCGTGGTGGCGAACGAGGTCCTGGACGCGCAGCCGGTCCGTCGGCTCCGCTGGAACGGGGAGCGCTGGGAGGAACTCGGCGTCCGCGTGGACGGGGAGGCCCTCGTACCCGCGGTGGGGGCCGCGTCCCGCCCGGTGCCCGGTTCCCCCCTTCCGCGGGGGGTCGAGCCCGGCACGACCTTCGAGGTCTCCCCCGCGGCGGAGGCCATCGTGCGGGAGGTCGCGGACCACCTTTCCCGGGGCGCGTTCCTCCTCCTCGACTACGGCATGGAGGAGCCGGAGCTGCGGGCGGCCCATCCGTCCGGGACGCTCGCGACCGTCCGGCGCCACCGCGCCGGGTCGGACCCGCTCGAACACCCCGGCGCGTCCGACCTCTCGACGTTCGTGAACTGGACGCGCCTGCGCGCCGCCGCCCGTGCGGCTGGTCTCGAGGAACTCTCCGACCGCTCCCAGGCGGAGGCGCTCGGCACCTGGGGTTTCCCGGCGCTCTTCGAGGACGCCGTGCGCCACGCCCGCTCCTCGGAGGAGGAGGTCCGCGTCCGGCTCGCCGCGAAGAATCTGCTCTTCGGTTTCGAACGGTTCCGCGCGATCGAATGGTCGGCGCCGGCGTCCGCGGAGGCGCTCCGCGCCGCTACGTGACCGGCCGGTTCGGTCCCGTCGCGACCGGTTCGGCGACCTGTCCCTCGATGAGGAGCTTCGCGACCTCGGCCGGGACCGAGACGATGTCGTCCGCCCGCAGCGCGAGCGTCTCCGACCCGACCTCGATCGGTCGGCCGTCCTTGAGGATCCGGACGTACTGAAGGGGAGCGTTCGACCGCGCGGCCCGGGGCGCGGCCGCCGGAGGGTTCGCTGCGGCCGGCGCCCCCGACGGCGAGGACGGCGGGGCGGCCGTAGGGGATGGGGGCGGGGCGACCGCGGTGGCGGTCGCGACCGGCTCGATGTACGGGGCCGCGCTCCGTCGATGCTCGATCAGGGTCGCGAGCAGGCGGTCGAACATCGCCCGCTCCTCGGGCAGCGCGTTGGGGAGGTCGCGGCTTCCCCCGATGCTCGCCTGGAACGCCGCGGTGAGG
>JASHYY010000118.1 GCA_030042815.1 Thermoplasmata archaeon
GTGTGGACCGCCGTCCGGCCCGCGATCGACGCTCCGTCGCCGAAGTTCCAGTCGAACGTGAGCGCCTCGGCCGAGGCGTTGCAATCGAAGGCGACGGCGTGGCCGGTGTCGGTCGCGAGCGGGGCGCCGGTCGCGACCACCCCGAACGGGGAGAAGACCTCGGTCCCGGTCACGAGGGGCATCGGGTCGGGGGCGGCCCGGGCCCGGACCCAGGTGACGTTCCACGCGGAGCAGTTCGAGGAGCAGTACGTTCCGAGCCCGAAATCGGAGATCGGGGTGTTGTTCGCGTCGACCTGCGAGAGCACGGGGTCGTAGTTGACGGTCGCCCATTCGGTCGAGTTCGACGCGCGCCAGCCGAGCCCGAGGACGTGGGCCCCCTCCGAGAACGTGACCGGGGCCGTCACGCTCGCCTCGCGCGCCGCGGCCGGACCCGTCGAGTTGCTGGTCACGATCCCCACCGTGCTGCTGCCCGAGACGCCGGCCTCGAGGGCGTAGGCGTCCGGGAAGAACTCGTGCCCGTTCAAGCCGGGAGCGGCCGCGACGAACACGTACGCCGCCTCGCCCGGTGGCGCCATCGTCGCCGACGTGTCCACGACCACGTCGGACGAGAGGGACGTCGCGAACGGTGCCTCGAGCGCTGCGAGGTCGTAGCTCGAGTTGAGCGAGAGCCCGTTCCGGACCGTGCCCGCCCAGTTGCCGAGGGTCGTCCACCCGACCGGCAGGGTCGTGCCGGCGAAGTCCGCGTACTCGTTGAAAACCTGCGCCCCGTTGTCGAACTCGCCGTACGTCGCGCTCAGGCCGGGCGCTTCCCCGAGGTACGAGCTCGAGGAGAGGTTGAACCAGGATTTCGGACCGAGGTAGATCGAGACGTTCGTCCAGCCGCCGGCGGGGAGCGAGGCGAGGCGCAGCCAGAGGAGCGTGTTCGTGGACGTGTTGGAGTTCCCGGACTCGATCCACGCGTTGACGGGGGTCCCGTTCGCGGTGTACTCGAGGACCGCGTTGGTCCAATTCGCGTTGATGAGGTTCGAGAAGTGGGAGCTGTTCACCCCCACGGGCTGGTCGTAGACGCCGGTCGGCGTGGCCGCCGGGTTGTGGACCGTCACCTGGATGCTGCCCACCGTTCCCGGGGGGCCGTCGCTCGCGGCGCGGGTGAGCACCGGGGAAACGCCGGGCCCGGGCGCTCGGGGGACGGTCCCTCCCCCCACGGGGGCCACCGCCATCGAGCTGAGGACGCAGACCGTGGCGGCCAGCGCGACGGCCGGCATCCACCGACGCGCGCTTCGCGGTAGAGGATCGAGCATTCTCTCGGACCGTCCGAGGCCGATTGTAACATCGGCCCAGCCGAGATATACCCAACCCCCCCGGGGCGGGGAGGGCCGCCTCCGGGCGAAGCGTATCGTGGGCCGGCAGTGGTTCAGAGACGCGAGGGGTCGATCACCTTGCGGACGGGTTCGTTGTCGGCGTAGACCTGCCATTCGGTGACGAGCCCGTCGTGGACGACCGCCCTCCAGGCGGCCGGGACCGTCCAGCGGTTCCGGGGGGGGAGCTCGGAGCCCTGGGCGTACGTGCCGCTCGCCGTGCCGAACATCGCCACGACCGGACCGAGCGTGAGGTGGTCGCGGACCTGGATCCGGTAGTCGGGGAACTCGGCGAAGTACGAGGTCCAGGCGTCGCGCATCCGGTCCCGCCCGCGCAGCTCCTGGCCGAGGCCGTCCACGAAGCGAAAGTCGGCCGACATCAGGGCCGACAGGGCGGCGACGTCGTGCCGGTTGATCTCGTTGACGAAGCGCAGGGCGATCCGGTCCGGCTCCGGCCCGGTCATGCCCTGTCGCCCTGCCCGGAACCCCCCGCGCGCGGCCCCCGGGGGTCCTCACCTCCGGAGCACGAACCGGGATAAGCCACTCTCGGCGGGCGCTGGGAAAGCCCCTCACCCCGCGAGGGGTCGCTCGTCGAGCGAAGGCGCGTCGACCGGCGCGCGTTGTCGGGGCGGTTCAGCCCCGCCGGATCGACGCGGGCAACGGAGAGTCCGGGGCGCTCCAGATCTCGTAGTCGAGGATCCGCTCGAACCCCATCTTGGCGTAGACGTTGTGGCCGAGCGGGGTCGCCCACAAGTAGGCGGCGTCGCACCCGTCCTCCCGGCCGTCGAGCACGATCCGCCAGACGATCGCTTCGGCAAAGCCGCGGCGACGCCACTCGGGGACGGTCCCGATGTATCCGACGCCCGCGATCCCGTGGGCCTCGACGAGCAGGCCGTGGACGACCGGATCGTCCCGGACGTAGCCCACGTAGAGCGACACGCCCGGGTGGCTCAGCCATCGCCGGTCGGGACCGGAGTATCGCACGCCGTAGGCGCGCGCCGCCGCGTGCTCGAGGTCCTCGAGTTGGCGCATCGACTCGGCCTTCTCGAGCCGGAGCCCGTCCGGTGCGGGCGGCGGCCGGTTCGGGATCGGACGGAGCAGCATCCCCGGGAATCTTCCCTCGTCACGGAAGCCACCGGCCGCGAGCGCGGGCCGCATTCCCGCCTGGGATTCCGGGAACAGGATCACGCACCAGGGTCGCCGGTGCCGTTCGAAGAACGCGCGCGACTCGGCGAGGACCGCCTTCGCATCGGCGGGAGGCTCCGTGACGAACGCTGCGTTCTCGAGGCTGTCGTCGCTGCT
>JASHYY010000119.1 GCA_030042815.1 Thermoplasmata archaeon
TCACGACGAACGGCTCGATGCTCGCGGCGCGGGCCGAGGGGCTGCGGGACGCCGGCCTCAAGCGGGTGAACGTCTCCGTCGACTCGGTCGACCCCGAGCAGTTCCGCCGCATTCGCCGGGGCGCTCTTGCTCCCGTGCTCCGGGGGATCCGGGAGGCCCTGCGGGTCGGGTTGAAGCCGGTGAAGCTCAACCTGGTCGTGTTCGGCCCGACCCTCGCTAACATCCCCCGGATGATCGAGTACGTGGGAGACTCCGACGGCCTCAAGCTCCAGCTGATCGAGTTCATGCCCGAGCTCACGAACCACCCGGAGTGGGTCGTGGATATCGACACGGTCAAACAGTGGCTCGAGACCCATGCCTCGAGAGTCCTCGTCCGGGAGATGCACCACCGTCACGTCTATTTCTTCCGTGGGGCCGAGGTGGAGCTCGTCGACCCGGTCTACAACTCCGAGTTCTGCGCGAACTGCCATCGGATCCGCGTCACGCACCAGGGCGAACTCAAGGGGTGTCTCAACCGGAACGACGACTTGGTGCCGACGCGCGGGCTGGACGACGAAGCGCTGCGCAACGCCTTCCGCCAAGTGATCACGCGCCGAGTGCCGTACTACGGGGCGTACGTGGTCGACTACCCGAACCGCCTGCCGATGGTCGGGCCTCCCGTCCGCGTTCCCCGGCCGCTCGGGGCGTGACGGGCCGGTCGACGGAACCCGGTCGCGCGGTGCGCGGGGACGTCGCGGTGGCCGCGCTCGCTCCCCACCGAAGGGTTATCGGGGACCCGGCGCTCGGGGACGCGAGGTTCCCCGAAGATGACGGTCGACTTTGCGTACCGACGAGCCCCCGCCTACCGTGTCGCCTACGTCCGGTGGAAGGGTCCGTGGAGCGACGCCGCGGTTCGGCGGCATTTCCGGGCCGTGGCCGACTGGGCCCGCCGGAAGGGACTCACGCCGGGCCGATGGATCTTCCGCGAGCCGGACGAACGGAGCTTCGAGGCCGCCATCGAGGTCCGAGGCACGGCGCGATCGGATCGGTCGGTACGGCTCCGGACCATCCGTGCGTCGACCGTGGCGAGCGTCGTCTTCGACCCCGAAGTCGTCTCGCCGCGCGTCGTCTACCACGGGCTCATCGACTGGCTTCGCTGGCAGCGAAAGGACGGGACGATCCGTTCGACGGGCGACTATCGAGAGGTCTATGCGGCCGACCCTTGGCGTGACGCGAAGGCGTACGCCCGGACCGAAGTCCAGATCGTCGTCCGACGCTGACGCGGATCCCGGGCGCGGGGGTAGCCGCGAGCCGCTCGTCTCTCGCTGAGAGCGCACCGACTCCCGCTCGACGCGGCGGAGAAGCGCGCCGCGGCGACGCGCGGGCGGGTCCGTCGCGGGAACGGGCGGTCTCGCAGCACGGAGTCGCGGGCCGCGCTTGCCGGCCGACGGACCCGGTCCCAATCGAAACCGAGATTAGATAACCTGCGACCGGGTGGGGCCTAACACGACCGGAGGCGGCGCGATGGCGGAGGATCTCTCGGACGCGGCGAAGAACGACCGCAAGGGCGCCTTCCGTCTCGGGCTCGGCTCGTACTTCGGGCTCTTCGCGGCCGTGCTCGCGGTCGTCCTTCCCTCGGCCGCGATCTTCGCGACCGCCTACAACCCGGGCGGCTTCTTCTCGTTCGCCCCGACGCTGCTCGAGACCTCGAGCGTCCTCGTCCTGGTCGGTGCGGCGCTCTTCATCCTCGCGCTCTTCCTCTACCGACGCGCGTTCTCCGCGCTGCGCAAGGTCGACTCGGAGTTCGCGCTTGCCTCGTTCCTCTGCCTGCTCGGGTCGGTCGGGCTCGTCCTGATCCTCGTCGCCGCGGCGGTCGTCACGGGCACGGCTTCGAGCCTCGTCACGTGCATCAAGGGCCAACCGTCGCACGCACTCAGCTGCCTCGAGTCGAGCCAGCCGTTCGGCGCGTACACCGCGGTCATCGGCTTCGTCCTCGCGTGGCTCGGGGGCCTCGGCGTGGTCTTCGGCCTCTGGATCGCGGGCTCGCGCTTCCGGTCCCCGGCGATCACGCTCGGATCGATGGTCTACCTGTTTTTCCTGTTCGTCCTGTTGCTGCCGCTCGTGGAGTTCGCGTTCCCGTTCCCGGGGAGCCAGTATCTGCTCGTGATCGTGCCGGTGCTCTCGGTGGCCGCCCCCCTCCTCGTCCTGGTCGGCATCCTCCCGCGCATCCGGGCCGACCAGCGTGCGGAGGCCGGCACCGGGACCTCCGCGGCATGACGGGGGCCGCGGGGTCCGCGGACGGCGGCACCACCCGCGCCCACGCGACCTTCGCCGGCGGCTGCTTCTGGTGCACGGAGGCCGTCTTCTCGGAGCTCGCGGGCGTCGAGGCCGTGATGCCCGGCTACGCCGGCGGCTCCGTCGCCCATCCGACCTACGAGCAGGTCTGCACCGGACGGACCGGCCACGCCGAGGCGGTCGACATCACCTTCGACCCGCAGCGGATCGGCTTCGGCGACCTGCTCCGGATTTTCTTCACGACGCACGACCCGACGACCCTCGACCGTCAGGGGAACGACGTCGGGACCCAGTACCGCTCCGCGGTCTTTTACCACGACGCCGCCCAGAAGGCCGAGGCCGAGGCCGTCCGCCGGGAGATCGAGAAGGCCGGGGTCTGGAAGCGCAAGATCGTCACCGAGCTCGTACCGTTCACCGAGTTCTATCCCGCGGAGGAGTACCACCGGGAGTACTTCCGACGGAACCCGGAGAAGGGCTACTGTCAGATCGTCATCGCTCCGAAGGTCGCAAAATTCCGTCACCAGTTCGCCGACCGTCTCAAGAAAGACTGATCTGCAAGGGCGGGCGGCGCTAGACCGCCGCGAGGTATGCGAAGTAGGCGGCGAACGCGAGGAGGATCGCCCCGGATCCGACGGTCACCCACTGCTCCGCGCGCGGAGAGCCACGGGCGCCCGCGGCGACCGCGTACGGGAACCCGACGATCCAGACGAGGATCGCGCCGAAGAGCCCCGCGAAGAGGACGAGGCCTCCGAGGTAGGCGAACGCGAGGCCGGCCGTCAGCCACCACAGGATCTGGAACGGGTTCGACACGCCGAAGGCGAGGGCGGTCGAGTACGTGCGCACCGGTCCGTGGTCCGGCGCGGAGCCGACCCTCCGACGCACGAGCAGCCGGTAGCCCATGAACGCCATGACGCCGCAGCCGAGAACGTAGACCCAACGGAGGTACGCGGCGAAGTCGACGATCGCCGAGAGCGCAAAGACCAGGCCCCCGAGCACGGCGTCCGCGCTCATCGCGCCGAGTCCCGTGACGAACCCGGCACGCCAGCTCCGGACCGACTGCGACGCTATCAGCGCGTTCATCGGTCCCGGAGCGACCGTGAGGGAGAAGCCGAGCAGGAGTCCGACGCCGATCTCGTAGCCCGCGCTCATCTTCCGGTCACTCTTCCCCGCCGGAGAACGTCCCGTTTCGACCCGACGGTTCGGTGGCCGGAACGGCCGGGGACCGAGGACTCCGCCACGGCTAGATCGTCGGCGGCGGTACCACCCGGGCCCCAACCGTGATGACCTGCGACCGGGGAGGGGGTCGCCAGACCACCGAGAGGATGCCGCCCGCGAGAGCGAGGAAGAACCCGAGGACGAATCCCGCGAAGGAGAAGGGGATACTGACGAGCGCGAAGGCGATGGTCGCAATCCCCCAGATCGCGTGGCCCGAGGGGACGGCGATCATCAGGACCCCGAGCAAGAGGATCGCCACGCCGAACAGGAGCCCCAGGGCGAACAGGCCACTGAAGTAATGGAACACGGCC
>JASHYY010000120.1 GCA_030042815.1 Thermoplasmata archaeon
GCACGTCGGCTTCGTGGCGACGATCACGCCCCAGTACTCTCGTTCCGCATCGCACGCGACCAGCGAGAAGGTGCCGTACGACCCCCGACCGTACATCGCCGCCGCGCATCGGAGCGCCCGATATGAGGGCTCGCTTGGCCGTGCGTTCGCGGGACCGGGACGACCCGGTCGAGCGTCCGAGCGAACCTTCGCGCGGGCTCTCTTGGGCGGGCGGGTGGAACCGATCGATGGGGGCCGGCACCCCCGAACGGTTGCGCGCCCCGCGGGGGCGCAATCAGGCGGTCGGCCGGTCCCCTTCGGCGGTCTTCGCGACTTCGTCTCGGAGGGTGAGCTTGGAGATCTTCCCGGTCGACGTTTTCGGAAGGGAAGCGACGAACCGGAACTCGTCGGGCACCCACCACTTCGGATACCGCGCTTCGAGCAGGTCCCGGAGCTCCCGCTCGGAAGGGGGAGGGCCCTCGCGTGCGACGACGAACGCGACCGGCCGCTCGCCCCACTTCGGGTGCGGGACCGCGACGACGGCCGCCTCCCGGACCCCGGGGTGGCCGACGATCGTGTTCTCCAGCGCGACCGAACTGATCCATTCCCCACCGGATTTCACGAGGTCCTTGAGCCGGTCGACCACCTCGATGAACCCCTCGGGATCGATGGTGGCGACGTCGCCGGTACGCAACCAACCGTCGTCGGACCACTTCCCGCGGGTCTCGGGGTCCTCGAAGTACGTGCGAGCGATCCACGGGCCGCGGACCTGCAGTTCCCCGACGCTCTTCCCATCCCAGGGAAGGTCCCCTCCCTCCGCCCGGAGTCGGACCTCCACGAAGGGGAGGGGAAGACCCTGCCGGGCCCGAAGCGCCACGAGCCGTTCGGGGTCTTGGTCGCGCATCTCGGCCTTCGGAATGCTCAGCGAGACCACGGGGGTCGTCTCCGTCATGCCGTAGCCCTGGATGACCCGGATGCCGAGTCGGTCGAACCGGCGGACCATCGACTCCGGAACGGCCGACCCGCCGATCACCATCCGAAGTCCCGGTTCGAGGGTCCAGCGACCGGGGTCTTTCTCGAGCGCCTCCACCAGGCCGAACCAGAGCGACGGCACCCCGGCGGCCAGCGTGACGCGCTCGCGCGCGATGAGGTCAAGAAGATTCTCCGGGTCGAGGTGCGTGCCGGGGAGGACTTGGCGGGCGCCGATCAAGGTCAGTGTGTACGGGAGACCCCAGGCGTTGGCGTGGAACATCGGGACGACCACGAGAACGGAGTCGGACTGAGCAAGGCCGATCCCGACCGCCTCGGCGAACGAGTGGAGCACGATCGCCCGGTGCGAATACAGCACCCCCTTGAGTCGCCCGGTCGTCCCGGAGGTGTAGCAGAGGCCCGCCGCGTCCCGCTCGTTCCGCGCGGGAAGGTCGCGGTCCGGAGGATGCTGACCGAGGAACTCCTCGTAGTCCCCGTACCCTTCGGCGACCGGCACGCCCGAGAACGGGACGACCAGGATCCGCTCGGGCCGGATCCGGTCCCGGACCTTCGCGAGGAGCGGTAGCAGCACGTCGTCCGCGATGATCCAGCGGTCGCTCGCGTGATGGACCACGTAGGCAAGCTGGTCCGGCGGAAGCCGGAGATTGAGCGTGTGCAGGACCGCGCCCGAGGCCGGGATCCCGAGATACGCCTCGAGGTGGGTCGAGTGGTTCCACATCAGCGTGCCGATCCGGTCCCCGGGGCGGATTCCCGACGCCCGGAGGCCCGCCGCCAGTCGACGGGCTCGGCCGACCACGTGGGCGTAGTCGGTCGAACGGATCGATCGGTCGGGTGCTCGGGAGGCGATGCGCACCGTGGGGAACAGTCGTTCGACTCGCTCGAGCATCGGCGAGAGCGTCAGCGGATAATCGTCCATCATCAGGCCTTCCATGGTCCGACCCCCCCCGGTCGCGTCCGTGCCATCCGGGCCGCCGGCCGCCTACGGAGGGCGGGCGCTTAATCGTTCGCGCGGGGCGGGAGGGACCTCGCCGTCGTCGACCGCGGGCCCGTCACTCTCGCGGCGTGAACACGAGAGAGATCGAGTTCACGCAGTGCCGCGTGTCCCGGGGGGTGAACCCCTCCCCCTCGAAGACATGCCCCAGGTGACCGTGGCAGCGGTGGCACTGGATCTCCACCCGGACGCCGTCGGCGTCGGGCAGCCGGTCGACCGCTCCGGGGAGCTCCTGGTCGAAGCTCGGCCAGCCGCAGCCCGCGTCGAACTTGTCCTCGGACCGGTAAAGGGCGGCCCCACAGCGCTTGCACGAGTAGGTCCCCGGTTCGAACCGGGATTCGTGCTCGCCCGAGAACGGCATCTCCGTCCCCTTGCGGGCGATCACGGCCTCCTCGGACCGGGTCAACTTCCGCCAGCCGGAGGGAGCGTCCGCGGCCACGTCCGCCCACGGGGCTCCGGGGTTCATAACCCCGTGCCTCGCACGTCGGTCGTGCGAAGGCAGGACATGGCGTCCGCTCGGGACCGTGCGTTATATGAAGGTCGGCGGGTTGGATTCTCTGCCGCGACGCGTGCGCGGCGGAGTCGATGACGGACGCGGAGTCGCGGTACCTCCGGATCGAGGTGCCCGAGGAACACCCCGAGGACCGGGTCGCCGATTTCCGGGAGGTTCTCCACTCGTACACCCGCGAGGAGGCGATGCTCGAGGCCCAGCGGTGCCTCCAGTGCGCCCTCCCGTTCTGCGTCGAGGCCTGCCCGATCACTCAGGATTGCCGCGGCTACATCGGCCTGGTCGCGAACGGGCAGTTCGACGAGGCCGCCCAACTGACCCTGCGGGAGAACCCGCTCGCCACCACGCTCTGCAAGGTCTGCTATCACTACTGCGAGGACGCGTGCATCATGAAGGGCCGCGGCGTGCCGATCGCCATCCGGCACCTGAAGCGCGCCGCGCTCGAGTTCGGGAACTCGAACCTCGAATACGTACCGAGCGCCCCGCGCCACCTGCGCGTGGCAATCCTCGGCGCCGGGCCCGCGGGACTCATGGCCGCCTGGGAGCTCTGCCTTCGCGGGTATTCGGTCACCGTGTACGAGAAGCAACGGGCGGTCGGCGGGCAGGCGGGGGCGATCCCTCACTACCGGATGCCCAACCACGAGCTCCTCATCGACCTCCAGCGATTCCGACACTTCGACCTCACGTTCGTCGAGGGAAAGGCCGGCGGTACGGACGTCACCCCGGAACAGCTCCTCGCCGAAGGGTACCGCGCGGTCTTCGTCGCGATCGGCGCCTCGAAGGCGGGCTACCCCGGCATCCCGGGGGAGAAGCTCCCGGGAGTCATCCCGGCGCTCGACTTCCTCTACGACGTGAACCAGGGTCGGCACGTCCTCCTCGGCAAGAAGATCGTCGTGGTCGGAGGGGGCGACGTCGCGGTCGACGCGGTGCGCACGTCGCGTCGACTCTCTCCGGGGGCGGAAGTGACGATGGCCTACCGTCGGACGCGCGGGGAGTCTCCCGCCGGCGAGGAGGAGATCCGAGAGACCGAGCCCGAGGGGATCGACTTCCACTGGCTGGTCTCCCCGCTCGAGATCCGCGGCAAGGACCATGTCGAGTCGATCGTCTTCCAGAAGATGCAGCTCAGCGCGCCGGACCACTCGGGCCGGCGGGCCGTCGTCCCGATCGACGGGGTGACCGAGACGATCGAATGCGATACGGTCGTCATGGCGATCGGCGAGAAGGCCGACCTGACCGGGTTCTCGCCGACGCTCGGGCTCAAGATCGGCAACAAGGGCTGGCCCGAAGGGGGCCACCCGGACTACCGCACCGATGTCGAAGGTGTGTTCGCGGCCGGTGGCCGGTCTGTCGTCCACGCGATGGCGGCGGGTACCAAGGCCGCGGAGTCGATCGACGCCTACCTATGCCGCAAGGAAGGACGGCCCCTCCTCCCGAAGCCGGACCCGTTCGGTGGCGAGGAGACCCCCCCGCCGGTCCCGGAAGGATATTCCACGCCGGTGTGGAAGCCGTAACCGTTCGCTGCGATCGGCCGCGGCGCGGTCGTCCCGCGAGCGACGGCGCCCGCTTCCCCGAACGAGGTCCGGACGAGGACCGCCCCGACCGCCGCGCGGCTGGGGCGGAGGCGCTCGATCAGCCCATGAACGGCCGCTTCCAGTCGTCCGGCAGGACCTCGTTCTCCTTGATGTTGCGCGGCGTGAGCCACCGCAAGAGGTTGAGGATCGAGCCCGCCTTGTCGTTCGTCCCCGAGCGGCGAGCCCCGCCGAACGGCTGCCGGCCGACGATCGCTCCCGTCGGCTTGTCGTTTATGTAGAAGTTCCCCGCGCTCCAGCGCAGGGCCGCCTCGGCGTGAGCGACCGCGCGACGGTCCTGCGCGAAGACCGCTCCGGTGAGCGCATACGGGGAGGTGGTGTCGCAGAGCCGCAGCGTCTCCTCGAACTTCGCATCGGGGTACACGTAGACCGTCAGGACCGGCCC
>JASHYY010000121.1 GCA_030042815.1 Thermoplasmata archaeon
GCTCGACCGTGAGACCGCCCGCATCCGGGTCCGAGCGGAGCCCCGCCGGTACAACAAGCCCGCGACCGTCATCTCGGGGTTCCCTCCCGGGGTCGACCTCGCGGAGACGACCCGTTCGCTGAAGAACCGCCTCGCGACCGGCGGGTCGGTCGTGGACGGGGAGGTCTACCTTCAGGGGGACCACCGGGCCCGGATCCGGGACGAGCTCGCCCGCCTCGGCTTCGACCCCGAGACGGTGGAAGTGTCGGATGCGGCCCTTCCGAAGCGGGGACGGCGGGGCTAGTCCCTTCGGCGGCACCGCACGGGTGCGGCGAAATCCCCCGTCTCGTGTCCAATTTGCGCACTCCGGCGGACCTATATCGGGGCGCGGTTCGGGGAGGGCAGGAGCATCCCATGGCAACCTATGCCCATCCCGAAGTGCTCGTCGAGAATGACTGGCTCGTGGCCCACCTCAACGACCCGAAGGTTCGGGTCGCGGAGGTCGACTACGATCCGGCGGCGAACTACGAGCTCGGCCACATCCCGGGCTCGGTCCTGTTCGACTGGCGGAAGGACATCAACGACCCGGTCGCCCGGGACGTGCTGAGCGTCGAGGCGTTCAACGAGCTGTTCCGCCGGGCGGGGATCGGCGACGACACGACCGTCGTCCTGTACGGCGACTTCAACAACTGGTTCGCCGCGTTCGCCTTCTGGGTCTTCACCTACTACGGCGCGAAGCACCTCAAGATCCTGAACGGCGGCCGCAAGAAGTGGATCGCCGAGGACCGCCCCCTGACGAAGGACGCCGCGAAGGTGGCCCCGAGCCACTACACCGCGCACGGTGCCGACCCGAAGCTGCGGGTCTATCTCGACGACGTCCGCGCCGCCCTCCCGCACGTGAAGTCCGGGAAGCTCAACCTGGTCGACGTCCGGGGTCCGAAGGAGTTCTCGGGCGAGATCACCGCGCCCCCGGAGTACCCGACCGAGCACGCCCAGCGCGGTGGCCACATCCCCGGGGCGAAGAACATCCCCTGGGCGCAGGCGGTCCGGGACGACGGGACGTTCAAGTCCCGGGAGGAGCTCGACCAGCTCTACGGCGGCAAGGGCGTCACGAGTGCCGTCCCCGTCTACACCTACTGCCGTATCGGCGAGCGCTCGAGCCACACCTGGTTCGTGCTGAAGTACCTGCTCGGGTACCCCGACGTGCGGAACTACGACGGTTCCTGGACGGAGTGGGGGAACCTGGTCCGGACGCCGATCGAGAAGTAAGCGCCCGGGCGGTCCCGGGCGTCGCGCCCGGCCGCTAAGGACGGGGACGCCGGGGCTTCGGGTCGGCTTCCTTCCGCACGAGGAACTGGAAGAGGTTCCCCTCCCGGCGGCGGGCGAGCACCGAATGGCCCGTCTCGTCCGACCAGCGGTACATCTCGATCGGACTCGTCGGGTCGTCCGTGACCAGGAGGACGGCCTCGCCCGCGGACCGGAGGGCCAGCGCCTCGTTGAGCTTGACGAGGACGGCCGAGCACTCGAGGCCGATCTCCGCGAGCTCGACCTCGGGCGTCAGCGGCCAGCAGCGGATGCGCTGCGTGCGGATCCGTTCCTCGAGCCGCGCGGCGACGTGCGCGGCGTCCTCGAGGAGCCGCTCGGGGTCCTCGCGCCGCTCGGGCCGCACCCGGACGACCCATCCGTCGGTGTACGGCGCGTCGTTCAGCAGCCGGGGGCGGCCGACCAGCGCCTCGTTCCGCTCGACGACCCGGGCGTCGACCGGGAGGCGGACCGCGCCCGTGTACCGGACGCTCTCCGCGGTCGCGACGGACCGGCCTCGCCCGACGACCCCCTCGACCGGCCGGAACGAGAACCAGCGGAACGGGCCCGCGAACGCGACGAGGGTCGCGAGCATCCCCACGCGGGCGGTCCCGTCCGCCGGCTCCTCCGCCCACCAGACGTCGTGCTCGAGGTCGTACCGACGGTCCTCGGGGAGCACGCAGCCGAGGATCTCCATCGCCCCCGGCTACGGGCCGGGGGCTCTTACCGCCTGCGTCAGCGACACCCTTTTGTCGCGCGCCGTGCCTCGCGCCCGCGCATGGCGGCGCGAGGCGGGGCCGAGGCGGCGGCGGGTCCCGCGTTCCGGGCCCGGTGCCGCTGCGGACACCTGCCGACCCACCACATGGTGGTCACGCCCATCGGCACCTCGGCGAGCTTCCGCTTGGAGCCGACCGGGCCGTGCGCCCTGTGCGGAGAGGCCGTCTGCCGCCGGTACACGCCCGGCGCGCCGTGAGCCGCGGGAGCCCCCCGCGGCGGTCAGCCGTACGCGGCCTTGATGAGGAACTCCTTCAGCTGGTGGAGACGGTCGTCCCAGAAGTGGAAGTGCCACGAACGAGCGTCCTCCCACGCCGCTCCCGACTCCCAGCCGGCGTGCTCGAGCGTGACGTCCACGCCTTCGGGCGACTCCTGGAGGCGGACGTAGACCTGGGTCTTCGGCTCGGGGGAGTTCATCAGAGGGCCGAACGGAGGAGGTCCCGCCCAACTGAACCCGAGGTCGACGTCCGGGGTGAGTTGGAGGACCTTCCCCGGGCTCTCGAAGGCGACCGGGCCGTTCCACGCGAGCCGGTAGCGGCCGCCGACCTCGGCCGTGACCTCGGCCCGGTCGCACATCCAGCCCTGCAGCTGTTCTCCGACCGTCCACGCGGCGAAGATCATCGGCACCGGGAGCGGCACGGTGACCTGGATCAGGATCGGGTCGAGCGGCTCGTCCGTCACGGCGCCCGCTCCGGCGCGAGGGCCTAAAGAGTTTGCGCGGGGCGGCCGAACTCCACCGAAAACGGCCCCGGGCCCCGAGCCCGCCCCGACGTCTCCCCTCGACAAAGGGGAATTAAGGGAGCTGCGGGCCTGTCCGAGCCGATGGCCGGTCCGGGGGAACGGCCGGCCGGGGTCCGGTCGCCCCGTCCGGTGCGTCGGCCGCGCGCTCACGTTCGCTGCGGAGGGCGGCGCCCGTGACCGCGACTCCCGCCGTCGGGGGCGGAGGCACGGAGCGGGACGGGATCCTCTGGCCCGGCACGGGCCTCCTCCGGTGGATCGCCGGGACCGGCCCGTTCCCGTACCGACGGAAGGACCGGGGACCCTGGCTCTCCGGGTTCTGGCGCTACGTCCTGCGGAGGGTCCTACTGCTGCCGGTCCAGCTCGTCTTCGTCCTCCTGGTCCTCTACCTGGCGATCAACGTACCCGAGACGATCGGGCACCACGTTCCCGAGACGGTCTACGGGTACCTCTCCGGGTTCGTCCAGATCGTCGTCAACGACTTCACCGGGAACTGGGGGACGGCCCAGATCACCCTCGCGGGATACTACACCTACCAGATCCCGTGGACCCAGGTCTACGCCCAGTACGTGCCCACCTCCTTGCAGCTCGCCGCCTTCGCGCTCCCGTTGGCGGCCGCCCTCGCCTATCCGGTGAGCCTCCTCGCCGGCTGGAGCCGGCGTCCGGGGTTCGACGTGACGGCCCGGGTCGTCACGCTCGCCGCGGCTCTTCTTCCCGTCTTTTTGGTCGCGACCCTGGTCATGAACGCGCTGTTCTTCCCGTTCGTCCAC
>JASHYY010000122.1 GCA_030042815.1 Thermoplasmata archaeon
GAGCTCGCCTCCGCGGACGGCCTCCGCGATGGTGTCGTCGTCCGCCGCCCCGAGGACCGTGACGAGGTCGGCGCCGGCCTTCGCGGCGATCTCGACCTCGAAGGCACCGGTGTCCATGATCTTCATGTCGGCCACGACGCGCCGGTCGGGGAACGCCTTCTTCAGCTCGCGGACCGCGTCGAGGCCCTCGCTCTTGATGAGCGGCGTGCCCGCCTCGACCCAGTCGGCGCCGCCCTCGACCGCCTCGCGCGCCGCGGTCAGGGCGCGGGAGAGGTTCTCGAAATCGAGAGCGACCTGCAGGACCGGCCGTTCGAGCCGCATATCGAATGCGAGGGGGCGGCGGCGTATTAACGGCCCGGGGGTGCGGCCGGATTGTGTCGGCCCCGCCGACCGGAGCGCTCTGGCTGATCCGGGGGGACGCCCGGCGACTCGACGCCGTGCCGGACTCGTCCGTCCAGCTGGTCGTGACCTCGCCTCCCTACCCCATGATTCCCCAGTGGGACCGGCTGTTCCGCGCGCTCGACGCCGCCGAGTATCCGGCGATGCTCGAGGTCCTCGCCGGGGCCTGGCGAGAATGCTTTCGGGTCCTTTCGCCCGGAGGGATCCTCGCGGTCAACATCGGGGATGCCCTCCGCACGGGCGACGACGGCTTCCGGCTCTGGCCGAACCACGCCGAGACCTTGCTCGCCGCGACCCAGATCGGATTCACGCCGCTACCCTACCTGCTCTGGAAGAAGCCGACGAACCGGCCGAACGCGTTCCTCGGCTCGGGATTCCTCCCTCCCAACGCCTACGTCACGCTCGACTGCGAGTACATCCTCCTCTTCCGGAAGGGACCGCTGCGGCGGTTCGCACCCCACGACCCGGCCCGCCTCGCGAGCCGGTTCGGTCGGGCGGAGCGCGACCGGTGGTTCAGCCAGGTCTGGTCGGACGTCCGGGGCGCCCGTCAGGGCTCCGAGGGGCGGCGCACCGGCGCCTTCCCCGACGCGGTCGCGGAACGACTGGTCCGGATGTTCTCCGTCGTGGGCGACACGGTCCTCGACCCGTTCGCCGGGACCGGGACGACCCTCTGGGCGGCGGTCCGGTGGGGGCGGAACGCGGTCGGGGTCGAATGGGACCCCGTGACGTACCGGGCGCTCAGGTCGCAGGCGCGGGGTCGGGGGCTTCGGCCGGCGGCACGACCGCCTGCGCGGTCGGGGGCGGTCGCGACCGGTGCGCGGTCTCCTCCTCGACGGCGACGCGCAGGTAGCGGAGCGCCGAGTCGCTGAGCCGGTCCATGTGGAGGAGGAGGTAGTGGAGGTACAGCCGCTCCGGGCGGTGGGTCGGTCCCGGCGTACGCGGTGCGCGGCCGGCCTCCCCGACCGGCCGGTGACGTTCGAGCGTCTCCCGGTCGTGCTCGTTCTCGGCGCCGTGGTACTCCCGGCCGGTCGGCCCGACCAGCGGCGGGTAGAGCTGGGTCACCGGGTCGTACCCGAGCTCCGCGGCCCGCCGTTCCGGCGGCGGGTCCCGCTCGGCCGAGACCTTGCCGCGCAGGTACGGGTGGACGGGCCGTCCCGGGTCCTGGAGCTCGCTGATCGGACGACCGGCGACGTCCTCGACGATGGTCTTCAGGCTCCAGCTCGCCCGTCGGCGGGCCGGGCCGTCGATCGTGGCCTCGTCGCCCACGGAGCCGGTCCGGCCCGCCGGGACGTATAAACCTCGCCTTCGACGGGCAACGCGTCAGGACCGGGGGACGGGTTCGCGGCCCAGCGTCGACCCAAGGAACTCGTATTCCGGGGTCGAGGCGACGATCGCCAGCGGAAGGTGGAGCTCCCCGATGCGCCAGAGGGACTCCGAGTAGCCGGCGTCCCTCGGAAGCCGGGCCTTGGGGAGCCACTCGGCCTCCGGGCCGGTCAGGCCGAAGAACTCCCGCGCGGCCGCGGAGACCTCGGGCACGCGAAGAAAGAGCGTGGCGTAGAGGTTCCGCAGGAGCGACCGACCGCTCGCATGCCCCAGGAAGTCGTCGGGGTTCTGGCTGACCACCACCGCTCCGGCTTCGAAGTGGCGAATGTGGCGGACGACCCGGTCGAGGAACTCGGCGGTCGCCGCATGGCGCGCGAGCAGGTGCGCCTCGTCGATCACGAGGAGCTTCGGCCCCGCCCCCCGCCGCAGTCGGCCGTAGGCCCAGTCGAGTACGTAGGTGAGGTGGAACGCGAGCTGCTCCTCGGAGACCCCGCGAAAGTCGACCGATACCGGTCCGTCCCCGAGCGAGAGCGAGGTGGGCCCCGAGAGGAAACGCAGCGACCCCGAGCGGAAGATGTCGAGCAGCGTGCCGAGTCGTCCCCGGCTCGACTCGGACGGGGGCAGAGCGCGGTACATGTCCTCGAACGTCGGGACCTCGGGACCTTCCGAGTACAACCGGGAGACGACGGAGTCTAGGGTCGCGACCTCCTCGTCCCGCAGACTGGGGAAAAGGGCGCGGAGCATGGTCCCCACCCGGGCGGCCTTCTCCCGTCGATCCCCGCCCGTGGTGACCGGGTCGAGAGGGTTCAGCCGCCCGGTCGCCCCGTCCGCGACGCGCACGACCGTCCCTCCGAGGGTCGAAACGAGGCCTCCGAACTCGCCGAGCGGGTCCAGGACGACGAGGTCGGTCCCCGGTCGCAGCCAACGGGTTCGGACGGCGAACAGCGCGGCGGCGAACGACTTTCCGGCACCGGTCGTCCCGAAGATCCCCCACGAATGGCTCGGGGCGGACCATCGGTCGAGGAAGACCGGGCTCGCGTCGGAGAGGGCAAGTCCGGCGAGGATCCCGCGGGTCTCGAGGACGGTCTCGTCCGCGAACGGGAAGAGGGAGGCGAGGCCGTCGGTAGGGAGGGTCTGCCAGTACCCGGTCGGACGAGGGGACGCCGGGTCGAGTTCGGGGGGAGCGAGCGCGCCCTCGACCTCGTACCTCGGTACCCGGGTACGAAACCCGAGCGTGGCCAACCGCTCCAGCAGCCGGGTCCGACGGGCCTCGAGAGCCGCCCGGCTCGGTCCGACCGCCACGAACCGCAGACCGACCCGCCAGAGCTCCTGGACCCGCCGGGCGACCGCCCGCCCGAGCTCCTCGGCCGAAGCGCGCTCGACCTCGAGTTCCGCGAGGTCGACGGAACCCGTGCCCGATCGCAGCTCGGCCTCCGCGACCGCCCGGGCCCCGTGCAGCACTTCCAGAGCTCGGCCGGGGGGGAGGCGGACGGCTTCGAGGAGGAACTCCGACTCTTCGGTGGTCGGAAGGACCCGACCGAGAAAACCGAACGGAACCTCGGGGGGGAATTGCCGGACCAGCACCGGTCCGCGGTAGCGACGTCCCCGTCGAACCCACGTCGGGGATTCGCGGTCCGGAGACGGCGGAATCGGCGTCATCGAGCGGTCCCTCCGGCCCCGAGGGTCGGACGGCGGCGTCGTTCGACCCACCAGAGGGGCGCGACCCCGAGGCCGAGCACCAGCCCTCGGAGCGGTTCGACCGGCGCCGGCAGAACGTACGCGACGGCCGCGAACACGCCGAGGGCCAGCAGCGCGGGGGCTCGACCCCTGGGATCCCCCGTGCCCCCCGAGGACCTCCGGCGGCGATCGGAAGCCCAGCACGCGAGCGTGAGGGCTACCAGGACACCCGCCAAGGCGGTCAGGAACGGGGCCAACACGGACAACGCCCCGACGAGAACCGCGAAGGTCGCGGCCGTCCGGAAGGCGTCCCCCTCCCCGACGGTTCCTCCCGTGAGTTGCCAAGTCACGACCGGGCCCCCTCGGCGGCCCAGCCGAACCGCCGAGCCGCGTCGATCAGGTTTCGGTCCTTGAGGCGGACCGGCCGGAGTCCGAGGGCCGTGAGCCCCTCCTGGAGCGTCGAGACCTGGACCTCGAGCCGGGCGAGGGCATCGGACCCGGAGTCCGACCCGCCGACCGCGAAGTAGACCCGTCGCCCTCCGCGCCGCCGACAGAGAAGCCGCACGAGTTCCGAGTACCCAGCCCGGGCGGCTCCCTCCGGCCCGCCGAGCGGTACCGGCACGGGCACGAACGGCTCGCGGCGGATCGACGTCACCGTGGCCAGGAGCGCGAACCGTCCCTCCGTCGCCCGAAGGACGTCGCGGAACTGCTCGAACCGGCGGGCGAGTTCCGCCGGCGGGAGGTAGGCGACCGGGGTTCCGGCCGTGCGAACGATCGCGACGTGCTCTCCCCGTCCCAACCGGACGATCCCTTGGCGAAGCAGGGGACGTACGCCCCGCTCCGTCATCGGGGGGGCCCCCCGCACGGTGCGCCACTTCCAGCGGACCGCCGCTGCGATCCGCTCGTCCCAAGCTTCCCCGTCGGGTCGCCAGAGGGACGCGAGCAATCCGACCGACCCCACGAGGATCCCGAGCGGAAGGTTGACCGTGGACGAGAGCAGCGCCCCGATCGCGGCGTAGCCGAGGAACTTGAGCGCATCCCGCGCGGAGGGGAACGGGCCGAGACGCAGCGGCCGGTCGATGCGCTCGGGGAGGGCGATGACCGGCGGCCCCTCCTCGTCGTCGGGCATGTCATTTCGGACCCCCCGGACGAATCGCGTCCCACGGACGGGGGTCGACCTTCTCGAGCGTGCCCGGTCGGAAGTGCCGCACGAGCCCGAGCGCCCCGTGACCGACCAGTTCCGCGGCGACGAGGGGCGCGGCGGCCGGCCCCGACGCGCTTCCCGCGACGCGCGTCGTCCCTCCGATCGCACCGGCGACCGCCCGGTGCGGTCCGCGTTCGGACGCCCGCGTCACGGTCCCGAGGGGCCGGACGTTGGTGGTTGCGGCGTCGGGAGTGCTCGAAAGTCCGCGCGCAACGCTCCCCTGCACGGTCCCGCCGGCCCCCGGAAATCCGAACGCCACGAGGTGCGTACCGGCGAGCGAAAGGAGGTACGGCGAGGCGACCGCGGCCCCCAGGAAGCCCACGAGGAGGACCGGGTTCGGACTTCCGACCGCCAGCTCGAGCGGGACGACGAGGACGCAGGGCAGAAAGGCGAGTTCCAGGAACAAGAACCACGCCCGACGGGCGAGCGGCGAGAACGGACGGAGGGGCCACAGGAGCGTGAGGAGCGGAAGGATGACGATCAGCACCGCCAACAGGGCATCCCGTACCCCGACCGCCAGCACGAGGGCGAACACGAGGGCGAACTCCACCAGCGAGAGGAGGAAGGCGAGCGCCCCGTTGTCCCAGGAGAACGAGATCTCTCCCCACCCGGCGAGGTTCCCCCACGAACGCCACGACCCTCCGTCCCACCCCGCGAACACCGGGTAGAGAGCGCCGCCGACGTCGAGCACGGCGCTCGCGATCGGGACCGTGAAGTTCGCCGCGACCAGGGCGACGACGAGGCGAAGGAGGAGCCCGTCCAGCGTCTGGGCCCACCGGGCGAGGAGGGCCTTCGAGAGGTACGCGACCGCGACCGCAAGGGCGAAGAGCGCGGCGGCCGGGTCGACGACGTCGACGAGGACGTAGGTGGAGAAGTGGGTCGCGAGCACGAGATAGTTCGAGGAGTCGCCCGCGGTTCCGAGGAGCGGGGGGTAGAGCGCGCCCGAGCTCAGCGAAGGAACCAGGAGGTTGTTGTAGGTCGGCCCGATGACGGCCGCGACGATCGCCGTGAGGTCGGCGAACAGGGCGAAGAGGATCGCCTCGAGCAGCGTCGCCCAGTCGATGCCCGTCACCGGGGGACCTCCCACGTTCAGCTGCCGGTAAGGACCCAGTGGGCGAGCCCCCAGAACAGTCCGGTGACCGCGGCCATGAACAGCAGCGTGCCGATGAGGGCGTCCCGGGCGCGATCCTTCGCTTGGACCTTCTTCGTGATGTCGTTCGAGAACCAGCTGAGGGCCACCCGGGCCCAGACGAGGGCGAGGACCCCTCCGCCGGCCAGGCTCACGAGCTCGACGAGCCGGTTGATCGCCGCCGTGAAGTTCCCGACCGCGCTGGGAGTCGGGGAGGCCGTCGCGGCCGGGTGCGAGACCGACGCGGCGGACGCCGTGCCGAGGGCCGTCGGGAGCCCAACGACGACCAAGAGGAGCAACAGGAACGTAGCGGCCCAGCGGAGGGCCCTCGCGACGGGACGGGGCGGGCGGGCTAGGAGCCGAGGTTGCTCCACGCCACCACCTCCTCTCCGTCCGATCCGGTCTCCGACGCGACCGTGCCCTCCGCGATGAGTCGGTCCAGGGTCGCGCGGACCGTATCGAGAGGGACCCCGCGCTCCTCCGCGAGCAATTCCACCGTGGCCCGGTCGGCGCCGTCCGCCGGCTCGATGATCTCGCGGAGCACCCCGACCGGGTCGGGGCTCGGCGGCGGCGACGAGTTCCGTCGGGAGCGTCGCCGCCAGAGGAACGCGACACCGCCGGCGAGCGCGACCCCGAGCGTCGTCAGTCCGGCGACGAGCGGGGCGGAGTCGAGCGTCCCGCTCGCAGAAGCCTGGACCTCACCCGGAGGGACCGGGGAGGACGGTGGCGGCGTCGGGGGCGGAGGGGGAGGTACAGCGAGGGGCGGAACGGTCCCGCTCGCGTTGGTGAGCGCCCGCCGGCCGAGCGAGTCAACGGCGACGGCCCGGACGGTCACCGGCCCGCTCTGGTTGACCGTCCACGACCACGAGGTCGTCCCGTCGTCCGAGAGCGTGGCGTTCCCGGAGGCTCCGGTACTCGCGTTCGCCCACACCTCGAACGGCGGCTGCCCTCCCGCGAGATCGAGGGTGAGGGTCACGGTGGCCGTGCCGTTTCCGACCGAGATGCCGAGGAGGCTCGCGACCGCGAGCGGCGGCACGAGCGAGACGTTCAGGGTCGACCACCAGGTCCCTCCGTCCGCGTCGACGACCCCGACCGTCACCGTCGTGTTTCCCTCGAACGGAACGACCCCGACCCAGTCGAACCCCGAGACTTCGGTGAGGGTCCCGTTCGGCGCGCTGACGTGGGACGGGACCATCGCCGGGGCGACGAACCACGTGAACGGAGCCGCCCCCTCCGGAACGGATCCCCCGACCCGAACCACGTCCGTCCCGTTTTCGAGGACGGACGCCGAAGCCCGAATCGCCGGAACGACCGAGACCTGGACGGACGAATTCAGCGCCCTCGTCCCGTCCGCGTCCGTCACCCCGGCCGAGAGTCCGAACGACCCGGGTCCCGCGGGCCAGAGGGGAAGGTCAAACGCCCCGTCCTCGTCCACGTCGATCCGACCGGCCGTGGCGTTCCCCGAGAGTTGCCACTCGAGAACGTACGGGGGGATTCCGCCGTCCAGTCGAACGGCGACGACGGTGACCCGGCCGACCTCCCCCGACCGGTCGCTCCCGAACACGGAGAGAGCCGGCCGGTCGACGACGGGAAGGTCGAGGTACGCCCGTGCGGGAGGGAGGTCGTCGCCGACGGGGACCACCTCGAACTCAACCACCGCCGGCCCCGCCGCGTCGAACGTGCACGAGAAGCTCACGTTCGGACCGTCCTGACTGACGTTCCCGGGACCCGAGGAGCCGTCCGTGCAGCCCTCGAGCTCGCTGAACGAGGGTGGCGGATCGACCACTGCGCCGGTGAAATCGACCGGTACCCCCACCTCCGCGGTCGCGTTGCCGGTCACCACCGCCACGGCGAGCCCGTTGCTCACGAGCACGGGCGACTCGACCGACCCGACCGCCGTGAGACCGGCCGCGTCCTCGAGGATGACCGCGGGGGTGAAGTTGCCCGACCGATACTGGTGCGCGACCTGGAACGGGCCGGGCGCGGAGAGATTCACCGAAGACGAAGAGTCGTCTCCCCACTCGACGGTCACTCGGTACGGAGGCACGCCTCCGTCGACGGTCCCCGTGAGGTTGGTCCACGCCCCGGGCGAAATCGGGTCCGGCCAGACCGTGACCTCCGAGACCTCCGGTGGAACGACGACGGTGACGTTCGCGGTCGCGTTCCGGTCGAGGGCGAGCTCGGATGCGCCGCACGTGAGGGTCGACGCCGACTCCACCACGACCTCGACCTCCCCGGTGGCGACCGAGGAGGCGACGAACACGGCCGAGGCATCGCTCACGTTCGAGAGCGCCCCATCGAACCAACCGCTCCCGAGCGACCAGCGGAACCACTCCGGGGTGGCGTTGCAGTCGGCCGGCACGCCGGTCCACGTAGCCTCGAACGGTGTGCGGTTGCCGGAAACCATCCACCAGGTGGTCGGGGCGATCGCGAGCGAGACGTTCCGTGTCCCTGCATCGGGGGTCGGCGGCACCCGAAGGGACGGAAGCGGGTGAACGCCGTGCGGGCTTCCGAGGCTACCGAGGACGACGGCACAGAGGGCGACGCCCCCGACCAGCCGGTAGATCCGCCCCCGGTCCCCCCGCCGTCCCATCGACCCGTCCCCCGGCTCGGGGACCAAGGCTCGGTATTTTCGCCGTCACCGCCCGCCGGAGGGTGGACGGTGCCCTACGCCTCGACGGTCAGGGCCACGTGCTCCCGGGAGAACGGAAGGAGCGAGGTCTCGGACCTGACCGTGAGGCCCCCTCGCGTCAGGGTCTCCCGGGCCTCGCGGACGATCGCCGCCGCGGGCCGACGCTGCGTCACCGAACGGACCTTGAGCATCAACACGCCCCGCCCGCCGGAGGCGAGGCAGGCCCGCGCGTTCTCGACGAAGATCGCGGCCTGGTTCCGCTGGGCGACGTCCTGGTAGAGGATCTCGACGGTCCCGACGTCCGCCTGGTAACGCTCGGGGAGCTGAGCGTCGGCGAGCAACGGGAGGAGGTTTCCGCGGCGTCGCGCGAGGGCGAGGAGGGGGGCGAACGACGTGGGGCTCTTCTCCACCACGAAGATCGTCGCGGACGGCCAGGCATCCGAGAGGTGGCTGACGGTCGTGCCGTGGGCCCCGCCGAGATAGAGGGCCGACCGCACCCCCGAGAGGAGGCGGTCCGGGGCTCCGCGCAGGAGCAAGGCGGCGAGCTTCGACCGGAACGGGTCCCAGAGCCGGTGCTCGACCCCGCGGTCGACCCGCAACGTCTCGCCGTAGACCCGGATTCCCGGGGTCGCGTTCACCGTGTAGAGGTCCCGCCCCTCGCGGTAGACCCCGTCCCAGCTCGTGCGCTCCACGGTCCCGCTATTCCGTGGCGACGAGCAGTTCGACCTCGACCGGAGCGTTCAGCGGGAGGGCGACCACTCCCATCGCGACGCGGGCCGGTCGGCCGTTCTCGCCGAAGACCTGGACGAGGAGTTCCGTCGCCCCGTTCGCGACCTCGTGCTGCCGGGCGAACCCGGGGGACGACGCGACGTAGACCGCGACCCTCAGGACGCGTCGCACTCGGTCGAGCGAGCCGAGCGCCTGCTCGAGCGCGCTGAGACCCTGGAGGGCCGCGCGCCGTGCGAGGTCTCGCGCGACCTCGGGCGGTACGTCGCGGTCGACCGCTCCGGGGTGGACCGCGGCCCCCGCCTCGACCACGACCTGGCCGGAAACCCAGGCGAACCGTTCCCAGACCACGACCGGGACGTACGTTCCGGCCGGCTTCGGAGGAGGAGGGAGCGTGATCCCGAGCGCGCGCAGGGCCTCGGTGGGTCGTTCGGACACGTCGGGGGGTACGTCCGGCGGGAGAAAACTCTGTTCCGCGGACCGGCGCCCCAGAGGTAAAGAGGGCCGGACGGTGCCCTCGAGGGATGTCGCTGTTCCGCCGGCTCCGCCGCGACAAGGAGGAGGCGTCGCCGGCCGAGGGGACCCCGGCTCCCCCGGCCGAGGCGACGCCGCCGACCGAGCCGAAAGCCCCCGCCGCGGCTCCCGCTCCGTCGCCCACACCCCCGGCGGCACCGCCCGCCCCGCCTCCCCCGCCCGCTCCGTCCGTCCCGCCGCCTCCCCTCCCCGAGCAGCCCCCCGACGCGGTCGCGGCACCGCGCAAAGCCGACCGGGGTCCGTACTCCGCGTGCTTCGTCTGCGGCACTCCGCTCGAAGGGCGGAGCTGTCCGAAGTGCCGGATGACCTGGGTCGAGTGAGACCGGCCCCGCCTCCCCTCGGTACGCGAGCTTTTGTGCCCTGCCCGCTCACACCCCCGCGCATCATGTCGAGCGATAGCGGGGCGGAGGCGGAGTTCGCCGCCCTGGAGCGAGAAGCGGTCGACCACCTGTTCGCGCTCCAGCCCGGCTACGCGGTCGGC
>JASHYY010000012.1 GCA_030042815.1 Thermoplasmata archaeon
TAATCGCGAAGTCGGTCGCGCGGTCGGTGCCGCTCTCCCCCGAAGTCGAGCAGAGGGTCCGCCGGATCGCGCTCGCGAACGCGGTGGACCACGCCGGGACGGCGGAGTCGGGTCCCGTCGTCGCTCGGCTCCTCGCGACCGACCCCAGCCTCCGCTCCCGAGCGGAGGAGGTGCGGACCGTCGTATCGACCGTCGTCGCCGAGCTTCGAGGTCTTCCCGCCGCGGAACTCGAGGATCGACTTGCGGCGCTCGGCGGACCGGAGCCCGAGCGGACGAAGGAGCCGCGAACGGAGGTCGCGAACTTCCCCGAGCTACCGGGAGCAGTCCCAGGAAAGGTCGTCCTGCGGATAGCCCCGTTCCCGAGTGGTAGCCTCCACATCGGCAACGGACGGATGCTCTTCGTAAACCAGTACTACCGGGACCGGTACCGCGGGAAGCTGCTCCTGGTCTTTGACGACACCATCGGGTCGCAAGAAAAGCGGGTCGAGACGGAGTTCTTCGACCTGATCCTCGGGGACCTCGAGCTCGCGGGGGTTCGGCCGGACGCGGTCTACTACAAGTCCGACCGGCTCGCCTCCCACTATCCCTGGGCCGTCCGGGTGATCGAGAAGGGCGGGGCCTACGTCTGCAAGTGCTCCGCCGAGACCCTGCGGGAGAACCGGGCGAAGGGGGTCGCCTGTCCGGACCGGGCGCAGACCATCGAGGAGTCGCTCGCCGAGTGGGAGAAGATGCTCGGAGGGAGTTACGGGCCCGGGGAGGCCGTGCTTCGCCTGCGGACCGACCCCGCGGACCCTGACCCGGCGTTCCGAGACCGCGTCCTGTTCCGCATCAGCGACGTGGACCATCCACGGGTCGGACACCGGTACCGCGTGTGGCCGCTGCTCGAATTCTCCTGGGCGGTCGACGACATCGAGCTCGGCGTCACCCACGTGGTCCGAGGCAAGGACCTCGTCGTCGAGGACCGGATGCAGCGATTCATCTGGGACCTCCTCGGCATCGAGGGACCGCCGTTCCTCCACTGGGGGCTCCTGCGGGTGCGGGAGGCGAAGGTCTCGAAGAGCAAGTCGTACCGGGAGGTCCGCGACGGGATCTACGACGGCTGGTCGGACCCGCGCACCTGGTCGCTGCGCTCGCTCGACCGGCGGGGCATCTCGATGGACGCCCTGCGCGAGTTCACGCTCTCGTTCGGGCTCTCGCTCGCCGACATCGAGGTGCCGGCGGAGACGCTCTACTCCGAGAACCGAAAGCGGATCGACGCGTCGACCGAGCGGCGGGCGTTCGTCGCGGACCCGGTGTCGGTCGAGGTGGACGGTTATCCGTTCGACCTGGCCTCGGTCGAGCTCCCGAACCACCCGGATCGAACCGAACTCGGTCGCCGGACGGTCTTCGCCGGCCCCCGGTTCCATCTGGCCCATCGCGACCTCGCCACGCACGGGGGCGAGGAGGTCCGCCTGAAGGACCTCGTGAACGTCCGATTGCCCGTGGAGATCCCGCCCGCGGGGGGAAGCCTGCGCGCGGAGTTCACGAGTCGGGAGAACCGCAAACTCCCCCGCCTTCAGTGGGTCGGCGCGCCGGAGGCCGTGCCGGTCGACGTGCTGGGGACCGACGGCGGGCTCGTCCGGGGCCTCGGGGAGTCGGCGCTCGCCGTCGCGGCCCCCCGCCAGATCTTCCAGTTCGAGCGGTTCGGGTTCGTGCGCGCGGAAGCCGACTGGATCCCGGGGACGGGACCGCTCCGGGTCGTCTACGGCCACCCATAGCGTCCGGCGAAACGTTAGTAGAGGGGCGAGTCGCTCCTTCCCGCCGAGCGGCGATGAAGTTCCTGCACACCTCGATCACGGTACGTCACATGGACGAGAGCCTGCAGTTCTACACGGAGATTCTCGGCCTCGAGTTCGAGCGGCGCCGGACGATCCCCGAGAACCACGCGGAGATCGCGTTCGTCCGTGACCCGGCCTCGGGAGCCCGGGTCGAGCTGACCCACTGGGACGGCAAGGAGACTTTCGAGGCGGGCGAGCAGCTGGACCACCTCGCGTTCGAGGTGGAGGAACTCGACCGGTTCCTGATGCGCGTGCGGACGAAGAACGTCCGAGTGGCCAAGGAGCCGTACCGCCTCTCCGGCGGGTCGGCGCGGATCGCGTTCATCCTCGACCCGAACGACGTTTGGATCGAGCTCATCGAGTCCCCGAAGTTGAGCGGGTGACGGCCGCGCCGTGCCCGACGTTCCGGGGCCCCCGGCCGCGGTCGAACACGACCGACCCCTGATCGCGGTCTTCTCCGCGACGTTCTTCGTACGGTTCGCCTTCGGCATCACGGTCGCGGTCTTCGCGAGCTACATCACCGGCCACTCCTCGGGGATCGTCCAGTCGGAGGTCGGCACCGTCGGCGTCGTGAGCGCGATGGCGCCGCTCGGGGAGTTCTCGACCGTGCTCTTCTCGGGCGCGGCCGCCGACCGCTGGGGGGCATTCCGGGTCCTCTTCGTCGGAATCGGCGGGGCCGCGGTCCTGTTCGCCGCGGTCGCCACGACCCGCTCGCCGTGGGTCCTCGCCGGGCTCAACTTCGTCTTCGGGGTCGCGAGCGGCGCCATCCTCGCCGCGAGCCTCTCGATCGTCGCCCGTCGGTCCGGATCGGACGAGCGTGGATTCGAGATGGGGCGGTTCGACGCGATGAACCTCCTCGGATGGATCGGCGGGTTTGCGTTCGGCTTCGGTCTGCTGGACGTCGTCCCGAACCCTTCCCTTTCCGGGGTGTTCGGGGTAGGCGCGGCGGCGCTCGTCGCGGGCCTCGTCCTCGCCGTCGCACTCGTGCGGGGGGTGTCGGTCCGGGGCGGCACGACCGACTTCGTATTCCCCCAGGTCGTTCGTCATGTGTTCCGCCGGAGCGTTCTGCTCGTCACGCTGCCGTGGCTCGTCATCTACGCACTCATCGGGACGGCCCTCGTCTACCTCGGTCCGGCGGCCGCCGGGGCGGGCCTCCCCCGTACGTACCTCGCGCTCGGAATCGCGGCGGGGGGCTCCTTGCTCGTCGTGACCCAGCCGTACTTCGGCCGCCTCGCCGACCG
>JASHYY010000123.1 GCA_030042815.1 Thermoplasmata archaeon
CACCGCGAGGCTCTGGCCGTCCACGAGTTTTCCTTCGAACTGCTGCTGCGCGAGCTCGGTGAGGACGTTCGAGAGCTCGGGCCCGAGCCGCTCGGGGGGGATCCGGACGACGTCGCGTCGGTGGTCCAAGTAGTACATGCGCCGCGCGCGAGCGGGAGGTCGTATAAAGTAGTTGGGGTCCGCCGAACGGCCGGTGCCCCCGAGTCGGCCCGCGGGCCCGGGGCAGGGCGCGCGGAACGCGAGAAAGGGCCCGCCGGCGCCGAGCGCCGGCCCGGGAGCCGAGACCCCCGCTTACAGGTGCGCGGCGAAGAGCTTGATCACGTCCCGGCAGCGGCAGGAGTAGCCCCACTCGTTGTCGTACCAGGCGAGGACCTTGAGGCAGTTCGAGCCCACGACCCGGGTCGAGCTCGCGTCGACGATCGCGGAGCGCGCGTCGCCCCGGAAATCGATGGAAACGAGCTCCTCCTCGGTGTAACCGAGGATACCCCGCATCGGGCCCTCGGCCGCCTGCCGGAGCGCCGCGTTGGCCCGTTCCACCGTGACCGGCCGGTCCGTGAAGACCGTCAGGTCGACCAGGCTGACGTTCGGGGTGGGCACCCGCAGGGAGTAGCCGTCGAGTTTGCCTTTCAGTTCCGGAAGGACGAGGTGCAGGGCCACGGCCGCGCCGGTGGTGGTGGGGATCATGGACAGCGCGGCCGCGCGCGCGCGGCGCAGGTCCTTGTGCTGGAGGTCGAGCAGCCGCTGGTCGTTCGTGTAGGAGTGGGCCGTGGTCATCATCCCGGCCGTGATCCCGAAGTTGTCCAGGATCACCTTGGCCACCGGCGCGAGGCAGTTCGTCGTGCAGGAGGCGTTCGACACGACATGGTGGCGGGCCGGGTCGTACGTGCGGTCGTTCACCCCGAGCACGAGGGTCGTGTCCGGGTCGGTGGCCGGAGCCGAGATCAGGACCTTCTTCACCGGGCCCCGAAGGTGCTTGCGCGCCTCGGACCCTTTCGTGAACAACCCGGTGGACTCGACGACGATCGCCGCGTCGACCGAGGCCCAGTCGAGTTCGGCCGGGCTCTTGCCCCGGAAGACGCGGAAGCTCCGGCCATCGACCGAGATCGACTCCTCCGTGTGCGCGATCTGGTTCGGGAGGTTGCCGAGGATCGAGTCGTACTTCAGAAGGTGAGCGAGGGTTCGGGCGTCGGTGACGTCGTTGACCGCGACGACCTCGATCTCGGGGTCGCCCAACGCCGCACGGAAGATGTTCCGCCCGATGCGCCCGAACCCGTTGATGGCGACCCGTACCGCCATGGTGCTCTCGGAGCCGGTCAGCGGAGGAGGCTTAAAGGAGTTCCTCGAGCGAATCGGTCCGAACCTCGCCGAGCCTAAATCCTCGGGGCACGTCCGGGGTTGATTCCCATGGATTTCCGTCTGAGCGACGAGGAAGAGGCGTTCCAATCCGCCGTCCGTCGTTTCGGCGACCGCGTGCTGCGGACGCACGAGCGGCAGATCGACGCGGAGGGCCGCATCCCGCCCGAGGTCCTCGCGGCGATGGCCGACCTCGGCCTGCTCGCGATGACCGTGCCGACCGAGTACGGCGGGATGGCCGCCTCCGCCGTCCTCACCGAGATCGCCGCCGAGGAGGTCGGACGGGGCGACTTCTCGATGGCGACAGCGGTGTTCTTCCTGCTCGAGGCCGGCTGGGGCTACATCCTCAGCCGTCACGGCACCGAGGAGGCGAAGCGGGAGGTCCTGCCCGCCGTCTGCTCCGGGAAGGCGTTCCTCGGGATCGCCACCACCGAACCGACCGGCGGGAGCGACCTCGCCGGCATGCACACGACCGCGCGCCGGGACGGCGAGGCGTTCGTCGTGCACGGCGAGAAGTCGTTCATCTCGGGCGTCGAAGAGGCGAAGGACCTCGGCGGAGGTCACCTGACCCTCGCCCGCATCCCGACCGGCGGCTTCACGTTCCTCTACGTCCCGACGCGCACCGACGGGATCTCTACGCAGCGATTCCACAACATGGGTCGGATGGGGATCTCGACCGGATCCCTGAGCTACCAGGACGCACGGGTCCCGGAGAAGTACCTGCTCGGGAGGGAAGGTAAGGGGTTCGAGTACGCGATGGAGGGATTCTCCGTCGCCCGGACGTTCGTCGCGGCCGCGTGCGTCGGCGCCGCGGAGCGGGCGCTCGAGACCGGGATGGCGTACATCCGCGACCGCAAGGCGTTCGGCCAGCCGCTCGGGAAGTTCGAGGGGATCCAGTTCGAGCTGGTCGACCTGTGGACCCAGGTCGAGGCGGTGAAGTGGCAGTGCCGCCGGGCCGCCTGGCTCCTCGACACCTACACCCTGCGCGGAGACGCGTCGCACCGCTCGGAGGTCGACCGGGCCGTCGCGTCCGTGAAGCTCGCCGCCCCGCAGGTCGCCTTCGAGTGCGTGAAGCGCGCGATGATGTGGTACGGTGCGACCGGATACACCGAGGAGGCCGGCCTCGAGCTCGGCCTGCGCGGTATCATGTCCTACCTGGTCGGGGCCGAGGGCGGGCTGAACATCATGCGGATCATCCTCGGGCGGGAGCTCCTCGGCAAGGAGTTCGTCCCGTACAAGTGACCCCGTGAGGACCGAACGACCGTCCCGCGGGGCCCCGCTGCGGGAACGGCCGTTCCACGCCTGGCTCGCCCGGCACCTCGTCGCGGGTCGGGAGGGGCTGCTGCCGCTCGGCGACGACGCGGCGGCGCTCCGGCCTGCGGCCGGTCGGGTCGCGGTGCTGACGACCGACGCGCTCGTGGAGGGGACGCACTTCCTCCGCGGGTCTCCGCCCCTTCGCATCGGGGCCGCGGCCGCCGGGGTGAACCTCTCGGACTTGGCGGCGAAG
>JASHYY010000124.1 GCA_030042815.1 Thermoplasmata archaeon
ACGAGAGAAGGGGGTCGATCGGTCGGGCGGGAACATGGAGCACCTCGCCCCGGATAGGTCGTCCCCGACCTTCGGGTGAGCACCGCCTATGACGGCCGTCGTACGACGGGCGAACGACTTTCTCCGAGAGGGCCCTACGGAGTCCGATGACCCTGTGGGAGGCCGCCCTGAAGGCGAGCTACGACTACCCGTTCGTCCACCTGTCGAGAACCGTGCCCGAGACGCCGATCTCGATGTGGTGCCTGTGGGACCGGGAGCTCCTGCAAGTGCCGAGCCGGGACCCCGAGGTCCTCCGGCGGGTGGAGGCCGGGCTCCGCAAGACCGGCCACCTCATCGACCGATGGGTCGACGCTCGGGCGTCCCGGCTCTTCCTGCTCGAATGCACCTGCTCGCGGTACAACAGCCTCTGGAACATCATCGAGGCGCACCAGTGCTGGGACGACCCTCCCGTGGTCTATCGGGACGGATGGGCGAACTTCCGGGTGATGAGCTTCGAGGCCGACCACCTGAAGGAGCTCTACGACGACTTCCGAAAGCAGGGATCGGCCGAGCTGGTCCGGAAGCGCGAACTCTCGCTCGCGGTCCTTCCGACGAGCGTCTGGACCCAGGCCCTGTTCGAGAAGCTTACCGCGAAGCAGGCCGAGTCCCTGCTGACCGCGCATCGGTTCGGGTACTACTCCTCCCCGCGCCAGGTCAAGACCGAGCAGATCGCGGCGAGCCTCGGCATCGGTCGCACGACGTACGAGGAGCATCTGCGGAAGGCGGAGAACCGGGTCATCTCCGCCCTCATCCCGTATCTCGAGCTCTACGCCACGACCGACCGCCCTCCCGACCCGGACCCGTTGCGTCCCGGGGGGAAGTCGTCGAAACCCTGAATCCGTCGATCGGCGCCGGAGACCGTCCTCACGTCAAGCGGTCTTGACCGCGGCTACATCTGCCGACGGAAGGTCGTCTGCCCTTGATGGAAGCTGTCCCTGCCCGACCCGTGGGTCGTGTATTGCCCCTTCAGCCCGGTGCCCTCTGTCCCCTGCCCAGGTTCCGCGGCCGGGACCTGCTCGACGAGCCGCTCCTGAACAAGGGAACGGCGTTCACGGACGGCGAGCGGTCCGCGCTCGGTCTGCACGGGCTCCTGCCCCCGCAGGTCGAGACGCTCGACCAACAGGTCGTCCGGGCCTACGAGGCGTTCCAGCGCAAGACGGACGACCTCGAGCGGCACATCTACCTGCGCGCCCTGCAGGACACGAACGAGGTACTGTTCTACCGTCTCCTCCTCGACCACATGGAGGAGATGATGCCGGTCGTCTACACTCCCGTTGTCGCGCTCGACTGCCAGCTGTTCAGCCACATCTACCGGCGCCCCCGCGGAATGTTCATCTCCTACCCGCTCCGCGACTCGGTCCGTCGTCTCCTCCAGCACCGTCCGAACCCCGACGTGGACGTGATCGTCGTCACGGACGGCGAGCGGATCCTCGGGATCGGCGACCAGGGCGCCGGAGGCCTCGGCATCCCGATCGGCAAGCTCTCCCTCTACACGCTCATCGGCGGATTCCGGCCCGAGCGTACGCTCCCGATCGTCCTCGACGTCGGCACGAACAACCTCGAGCGGCTCCGCGACCCGGAGTACCTCGGCTGGCGCCACGAGCGCATCTCGGGCGAGGAGTACGACGAGTTCATCGAGGAGTTCGTGCGGGCGGTCCGCCAGGAGCTCCCGGGCACGCTCCTCCAGTGGGAGGACTTCGGCGCCGAGCATGCGCGTCAGATCCTGGAGCGGTACCAGGACCAGCTCCTGACGTTCAACGACGACATCCAAGGCACCGGAGCGATCACGCTCGCCGCCATCCTTTCGGCGCTCCAGGTCACCCATCAGAAGCTCGCCGACCAGCGGGTCGTGATCTTCGGCGCCGGTTCGGCCGGAGTCGGAGTCGCCGACGCGATGCGGTCGTGGATGATCCAAGAGGGTCTCACGGACCCGGTCGCCCGGTCCCGGTTCTGGCTCGTCAACCGAGGGGGCCTCCTGCACGGCTCCCGCACCGACCTCCGGGACGAGCAGCGCGTCTACGCCCACCCGTGGGACGAGGTCCAGTCGTGGGCGAAGGCGGACCCGCATCGGGTGAGCCTCGCGGAGGTCGTCCAGGAGGCGCGTCCCACGATCCTCATCGGGCTCTCGACGGTCGCCGGGGCGTTCGACGAGACCCTGGTCCGTTCGATGGCCTCGCACACCGAGCGCCCGATCATCTTCCCGCTCTCGAATCCGACCAACAAGACCGAAGCCCTCCCGACCGACCTGTTGCGATGGACGAACGGAAAGGCGATCATCGCCACCGGCTCGCCGTTCGGGACGGTGGAGTACGACGGCTGCGCGTTCCCGATCGCGCAGTGCAACAACGTCTACATCTTCCCGGCGCTCGGCCTCGGCGCGGTGGTCAGCGGCGCCCGCCGCGTGACGGAGGGGATGCTGCTCGCCGCGGCCCGGGCGCTCGCAGAGTGCTCTCCCGCCCGGAAGGACCCGAAGGCTCCGCTGCTTCCCCCGGTCTCCGAACTCCGCTCCGTGGCCCTTCAGATCGCCCACGCGGTGGGGATGGAAGCGCAGCGGACCGGCCACGCGGAGGCGATCCCGCTCGAAGCCCTTCAGACTCGAGTACGGGCAGCCCAGTGGACTCCGATCTATCCGGTCTATCCGGGCGCCTGAGATCCGACCGACTGCGTCGTCATCGCCGCTCCCCCGACTCCGGCTGAGGCGAGGCATCGGCCCCTCCGCCCGATGCCGGACCGGGGCCGGGAACCGGACCGACAGTTTTCCGCCGGTGTCTCGGGGGTTTTCCATTAATACTACCGTG
>JASHYY010000125.1 GCA_030042815.1 Thermoplasmata archaeon
GGCCGGCTCACGCCGGCGGAGGCGCTCACCGCCGCCACGGTGAACGCCGCGCACGCCTCGGGCCTCTCGGACGCGGGGCGGGTCGTCCCCGGCGCGCCCGCCGATTTTGCCGTCTTCGGCCTCGCGTCGGCCGACCGGCTCGGGTACCGGTTCGACGCGATTCCGACGCACGTTTATCGTCAGGGAAAATCGATTTCTCCGCCGTAACTCCGTCAGTACATCTAAATAGGAGGGGTCTCCTTCTCGCCGGCCGAGGTCGCCAACATGGCGGAGCGCGTAGGCAAGGAGCAGATCAAGCGAGAGAAGGGATACCTGTACTATCTCGGCAAGGACGGGTACCTCTGGAAGACGCCGACGAAGCTGAACAAGTCCGGGAAGAAGGGCCGCGTCGGCACGGAGAAGATCTCCCGCCAGGACGGCTACATGTACTTCCTCGACAAGAAGGGCTTCGTTTCGCGCGCCAAGATGAAGAACGCCTGAACGGCCCCACCTTTTCCGGGGGACCTCGCTCCGAGGTCCCTCCTCTCCCTTTTTTTCGTTCGGCTCCGACCGCTAGCGCAAATACTCCGGACCGCTCGCGCGCCGGGGAGCGCGCGATGGTCTGCCGCAACGACCCGGACGACCCGCGCAAGTGCGAGCGGTGCGGCGCGTTCCTCTGGGTCGCCGAGGAGGGACTGTTCTGCGGAGACTGCGGGGTGCTGATGCCCTGCACGATGCAGGTCCGGCCGCCTCCGCCCGAGCCGCCGCGCGCGGCGAGACCCTCCCCGCCCGTCGCCTCGCCCTCGGGACGGTAGGTCGCGCCCCGCGACGTCACGCGCGCCGCGCGACGGACCGACGCGCGCGACGATCGGGCGCGCGCTCATGCGTTCTTCAACGCGCAACGATTACAATTCTTACGAAGGAACGGCTTGAGCGCTTCGAGCGACGCAGTTCCACTCGAAACGCGGCGCTTTCCAACCAAGCAAACTTATAGAGGTCCGCGCTTGGCGCCACCCGGAGGGTTTTCGAGGTGTCCCGAGCGGCACCGACCGCGTTCCGTACGCCCGCCGACCGGCGAGAAACGGCCTCTTTCCGAGGGTGTTTCGAGCCCCGGCCGCGTTCGGTTTAGCCTCGCGGACGGTACGATCGAACGGCGAGCGAGACCTTCTCGACCCTCCAGGAACAGCTTGCATGGCAGCAGCCAAGAAACGCGCGGTGCCCGCGTCGGAGGAAGCGACCGGACGGTCGGCTTCCCGGATCGGGCGCGAACCGATTCCGGTCCCCCGCCTCGTCCCGCGCGGCAAGACCGCCTTCGATACGGTCCAGTGGCGGAGCCACGACGCGGTGATCAAGAGCGCCGACGGGAAGGTGATCTTCGAGCAGAAGGGGATCCACGCCCCGACCTCCTGGTCGGAGACGAGCGTCAACATCGCGGCGTCGAAGTACTTCCGCATCATCCAGGGGCGGCGCGAGAACTCGGTGGACGGGATGATCCGGCGGGTCTGCCACTGGATCAGCCAGCGGGGTCTCGAGCTCGGCTACCTCGACACCGTGGACGAGGCGACCACGCTCGAGGAGAGCCTCGCCTACCTCATGGTCCAGCAGATGGCGGCGTTCAACAGCCCCGTCTGGTTCAACGTCGGCGTCCGCGAGCCGCCGCAGTGCTCGGCGTGCTTCATCCAGTCGATCACGGACGACATGGACTCGATCCTCGCCCTCGCGACCAGCGAGGGCCGGCTCTTCAAGGGCGGGAGCGGCACGGGGACCAACCTCTCGCCGCTGCGCGGCAGCCACGAGAAGCTCGCCGGCGGCGGGATCGCCTCGGGCCCCGTCTCGTTCATGCGCGCCTTCGACGCGCTCGCCGGCGTCATCAAGTCCGGCGGGACGACGCGGCGGGCGGCGAAGATGGTGATCCTGAACATGGACCACCCCGACATCGTCGACTTCATCGACTGCAAGGTCCGCGAGGAGGACAAGGCGCTCGCGCTCATCCGCGAGGGCTACTCCGCGAACTTCGACGGGACCGACCCCGACAGCGCCTACGCGTCCATCGCCTACCAGAACGCGAACCACTCGGTCCGCATCCCGGACGGCTTCATGGAGACCGTGGTGCGGGACGGCGAGTGGAAGACGTACAACCGGACCGACCACGCGGTCGCGGGGACGTACCGCGCCCGCGAGCTCTGGCGCAAGCTCGCCTACGCCGCCTGGCGGTGCGGCGACCCCGGCGTCCAGTTCGACGACATCACGAACGACTGGCACACGTCGCCGCACTCCGGCCGGATCAACGCGTCCAACCCGTGCAGCGAGTACCTGTTCCTCGACGACACGGCGTGCAACCTCGCCTCGATCAACCTGATGAAGTTCGTGGACGGGAAGGGCCTGTTCGACGTCGAGCTGTTCCGCCAAGCGGTCCGCACGATGATCTTCGCGATGGAGATCGTCGTGGACACGTCGAGCTATCCCACCGCGACGATCGCCCAGAACTCGCACGACTTCCGGCCCCTCGGGCTCGGCTACGCGAACCTGGGCGCGCTCCTGATGCACTACGGGCTCGCTTACGACTCGGACGCCGGCCGCACGCTCGCCGGCGCCGTCTCCGCCTTCCTCTCGGCGGAGGGATACCACATGTCGAGCGAGATCGCGAAGCGCGTCGGCCCGTTCCCGCAGTTCGAGAAGAACCGCGCCCCGATGCTGCGGGTCATGGGCAAGCACGCCCGGGCCGCCGAGCAGGTCGCGCTCAACGACCCGCGCCTCACCGCGTTCGTCCAGGCGGCGGTCGACCGCTGGCACGACACCGTGAAGGCGGGCGAGCTCTGGGGCTACCGCAACGCGCAGATCTCGGTCATCGCGCCGACCGGGACGATCGGCCTCCTGATGGGCTGCGACACGCTCGGGCTCGAGCCCGAGCTCTCGCTCGTGAAGGTGAAGAACCTGGTCGGCGGCGGGGTCCTTCGGATGGTCAACCGCACGGTCCCGGACGGGCTCCACGCCCTCGGCTACTCGCCCGAGGAGATCCGCGCGGTCACGGGCCACCTCGAAAAGACCGGGACGGTCGAGGGGGCGCCCGGCCTCGACGCCGAGGACCTCGCGGTCTTCGATTGCGCGCTCGCCCCGGCGGGCGGCTCGCGCACGATCGCGCCGATGGGCCACCTGAAGATGCTCGGGTCGGTCCAGCCGTTCCTCTCGGGCGGCGCCTCGAAGACGATCAACCTGCCGAACGACGCGACCGTCGAGGACATCGAGAAGATCTACCTCGAGGCCTGGCGTTTCGGCATCAAGTCGGTCGCGCTCTACCGCGACGGCTGCAAGGCGTCCCAGCCGTTCGAGACGGGCAAGGGCAAGGCCGGCGCGCCGGTCGGGCCCCGCGGCCCCGCCCGCGAGCGCCTGCCGAACGAGCGCAAGGCGGTCACCCACCACTTCGAGGTCGGGGGCCACGACGGCTACGTGACGGTCGGCCTCTACCCCGACGGCCGCCCGGGCGAGATCTTCTTCCGGGTGACGAAGGAGGGCTCGACCGTCAACGGCCTCATGGACTCGCTCGGCCTCGCGATGTCGATGGCGCTCCAGCACGGGGTGCCGCTGAAGGACCTCGTGCGGAAGCTCGCCCACCTGCGGTTCGAGCCGGCGGGGATGACGAACAACCCGAAGGTCCGGGTCGCGAAGTCGATCCCCGACTACGTCGCCCGCTGGCTCGCCCTCGAGTTCCTGACCGAGGAGGACCGGCGCGCGATCGGGCTCGAGGGACCGGCCGAGGGGAACGGCAACGGCCACGGCGCGCCGCCCCCGGCTCCGCCGAAGCCGGCCGCGACACCGGCCCAGACGGTGAAGCTCGAGACCCGGCCGCTCGACGCGTTCGGCCCCGCCGGGGCCGCCCCGACGGGCGGGGTCAGCGAGGACGCGCCGTCGTGCGCGGTCTGCGGCGGCATCATGGTCCGCTCGGGCACGTGCTACGCGTGCACCGTCTGCGGTTCGACGAGCGGATGCTCGTAGGGCCCTAGGCGCGCGGCTCGGCCGAGACGACCGGCTCCTCCGGCTTCGGGGCCGCCGCCGCGCGGTCGGCGGGGGCGCCGGTCCGGCTCCCGTCGGCGAGGAACCGGAAGTTCCGCAGGCCGAGGGAGAGGAGGAGGCCGACCAGCGAGATCGCCGCGGTGATCGCGAAGACGATCTGGAACCCGACGATCGAGTAGGTCGGCACCGGCACGAGGACCGGGACGTGCGGGACCGAGATGTAGTCGGTCGCGAGGAAGCTCGCCGTGACGGTCGCGGCGACGACCGGCCCGACCGCGCTCCCGAGGTTCCGGAACGTCTGGTTCATCCCGGTCTGGATCCCGAGCTCCTTCGGCGAGACCGAGAGGACGATGATGTTCGACATCGCGATGAGGACCGCGACGTTCCCGACGAGCGCGGGGATCGCGAAGAGGATGAGCTCGGGGATCGTCGCGTTGAACGCGAGGAGCCCGACCCCGCCGAGGCCCATGATCCCGAAGCCGGCGATCATCACCGGCTTCGGTCCCTGCCGGGCCACGAGCCGGCCCCACAGCGGCCCGAACGCGAGCATCGCGAGCGACGCGGGCACGGAGACGAGGCCCATCTGGAACTCGTTGTATCCGAAGCCCGGCGCGTACGGGTATTCGACCAGGAGGACGAGCGCGATGAAGATCAGGAACATCCCCATCCCGACGAAGACCCCGTTGACGTTCGAGATCCAGATGTTGCGCTGCTTGAGCGCCTCGAACGACACCACC
>JASHYY010000126.1 GCA_030042815.1 Thermoplasmata archaeon
CGGCGCCGGGGTTCGCGGCCTCGATCGTGACCTCGCCGGTCTCCGGCTCGAAGAACAGCTGGTTGATCTCGGCCTCGACCGGGATCACCTCCCGGACGAGCTTCTCCGCCTCCTTCGGGTCGATGAGGGTCTCGGGGTCGGAGCGGACGACCACGCGCCGGTGGAGCCGCTGCGCGATCTGCCGAAGGTAGTCCCCACCGGAGAGGAAGACGTCGAGTTGTTTCGTGTAGAGGACGATGTGCGGGCCCTCGAGCTCGATGTCGGTAACCTCGATCGTCTCGGGAAGCACTTCCTTGAGCGCTTGCCGGGTCTGGTCTATGAGAGAGTCGAAACTCATCCACGGTGGGAAACGGTTGGCACGAAGGGGTTGGCCCGGTCCCTCCGGACCCGCAGGGGCTACGGGAGCGCCGGAGGCAACGGTATCTTGAGGGCCTTCAGGCGTTTATTAATTTCGTCCTCGGTGAGTTCGCGGTATTCGCGGGCCGAAAGGATGTGCACGAGGTAGCCGTCGCCGCTCGCGCTGTCCCGCTTCATGGCGGCGGTGAGGCCCCGCAGGGCGAGGTCGACCGCGTCCGAGGTCGTCATGTCGCGGCTGTACCCCTCCTCGAGCAGGCCGTAGGCGAGGTAGGAGCCGGAGCCGACCGAGACGAACCGGTCCTCGATGCATCCGCCCGCCGGGTCGACCGAGAAGACGTGACCGCCCTTCGCGTCCACGCCGCCGAGGATCAGCCAGGCGTAGTAGGGGTAGAACCGGTTCCCGTTGAGGATGTTCGCGAGGAGCGTCGCCGCCCCCTCCGCCGTGAGCGGCGCGTTGCGGCGCAGGCGGTAGAGGGAGACCTCCGCCTTCAGGTACCGGGCGAGGACCTGCGCGTCCCCGACGAGCCCCGCGATCGTGATCCCGATGTTCTGGTCGATCTTGAACAGCTTCTGGGTCTGCTTGTTCGAGATGAAGTTGCCGGCGGTGGCGCGGCGCTCGGTCGCGAGGACGACCCCGTCCTTGCAGACGATCCCGATCGTCGTGGTGCCCTTCAGCAGGCGCTCCTCGTCGGCCGCGCTGACCCCGCTCTGCATCGTTCGACCTCCGGTGACCCGGAAAACGGCAGCCCGACCGTAGGTCGCTATATAACGGCTCACGCGGCGATTACCGACGGGCCACCGAGGAACCCCAACGCATCTCGTGTCCCGGTTTCCCGGGATGCGCGGGATTCCGGTCGAACCGAGCGCGCCCGCGACACCGATTAAAGGGCGGTTCGTTTCCGGCCGTCCGATTCGCATGCGGCGTCACGAAGTCGTGGTCGTGGGGGCCGGCCTCGCGGGGCAGCGGGCCGCGCTCGCCGCGGTCGAGGCCGGGCGCGAGGTCGCGATCGTGTCGAAGCTCCACCCCCTGCGCTCGCACTCGGGCGCGGCGCAGGGCGGGATCAACGCGGCGGTCGGTGCCGAGGACTCCGTCGACACGCACATCTACGACACGGTGAAGGGGTCGGACTACCTCGGCGACCAGGACGCGATCGAGTTCTTCTGCCGAGAGGCCGGCCCGACCGTCGTCGAGATGGAGCACTTCGGAACGATCTTTAGCCGCGCCCCGGACGGCTCGCTCGCCCGGCGGGCGTTCGGGGGCGCGGGCTTCCCGCGCACGATCTACGCCGCGGACCGCACGGGTCTCGCGCTGCTCCAGGGCCTCTGGGAGCGGCTCGGCACCGAGCGGTTCACGCTCTACCAGGAGTGGGACGTCACGGACGTGGTCGTGCGCGACGGGCGGGTGCAGGGCCTCCTCGCGCTCGACCGGCGGCGCGGCGAGTTCGAGGAGATCGCCGCGAAGGCGGTGGTGCTCGCGACCGGACCGGCGGGCCGGATCTACGGCCGGACGACCAACGCCCACAGCTGCACCGGGGACGGCCTCGCGGTCGCGTACTCTGCGGGGGCGTTCCTGAAGGACATGGAGTTCGTCCAGTTCCACCCGACGGCGCTCCTCGAGACGAGCATCCTCATCACCGAGGGGGCGCGCGGCGAGGGCGGCTACCTCCGGAACGCTTCCGGCGACCGGTTCATGGCGAAATACGCGCCCCACGTGCTCGAGCTCGCGTCGCGGGACGTCGTCTCCCGGGCCATCGTCACCGAGGTCCAGGAGGGCCGGGGGTTCTCCGGGCCGTACGGCGGCTACGTCCACCTCGAGCTGATGCACCTCGGCCAGGAGAAGGTCGAGAGCCGCCTGCAGGAGATCTGCGACTATTGCCGGCACTTCGCCGGCATCGACCCGGTCACCCAGCCGATCCCGGTCTACCCGGCCCAGCACTACATGATGGGCGGGGTCGGAACGAACAGCCGAGGCGAGACCAACCTGCCCGGCCTCTACTCGGCGGGCGAGGCGGCGTGCGTCTCGATCCACGGCGCGAACCGCCTCGGCGGGAACTCGCTGCTCGAGACGCTCGTGTTCGGCAAGCAGGCCGGGGTCGCGGCCGCGGAGTACGCGGCGACCGCTCCGGCTCCGGCGATGCACGCGACCGACCTCGAGGAAGGGACCGCCGCGTTCCGCGCCTGGTCGAGCCGGACGGACGGCGAGGACCCGTCGGCGATCCGGAACGAGATGCAGCAGACGATGGACCGGTACGTCGGGATCTACCGAAACGAGGCCGACCTGCTCGAGGGCCTGAAGCGGATCCGGGTCCTGAAGCAGCGGTACGCGAAGGTGCGGGTGGTCGACCAATCGCGGGTCTTTAACCTGAACCTGATCGACGCGATCGAGACCGGCCACATGCTCGACCTCGCGGAGGTGATCGTCGTCGGGGCCTACGCCCGGACCGAGAGCCGCGGGGCGCACTACCGGACCGACTACCCGAAGCGGGACGACGCGAAGTGGATGCGCCACACGCTCGCGAAGCGGACCCCGGAGGGGCCGAACCTGTCGTACGCGCCGGTCGGCTACACGCGATGGGAGCCGAAGGAGAGGGTGTACTGATGAGCGAGTCGACGGTCGCCGCCGCGTTCGACGTCTACCGGTACGACCCCGCGCACGACGCGAAGCCCCGCTACCAGCGCTACACGCTCAACCTCTCGCCGCACACACCGGTCCTGACCGCGCTGCTCCGCATCCGGGCGGAAGTCGACCCGTCGCTCGCGTTGCGCTACTCCTGCCGCAGCGCGATCTGCGGCTCGTGCGCGATGCAGATCAACTCGAAGAGCCGCCTCGCGTGCGAGACGCACATCGGTCCCGAGATGGCCCGCCACGGGCGCATCGTGGTCGAGCCGATGCGCAACCAGCCGGTGCTGCGCGACCTCGTCGTCGACCAGGCCCCGTTCTGGCGCCAGTACGACCGGATCGAGCCTCACCTGCGTCTCGACCCGGCCCACCCGATGCCCGAGGGCCGGCCCACCCCGATGACCCCCGAGGAGGTCGACCGGTTCAAGGAGACGCCGCGCTGCATTGCGTGCGCCGCCTGCTTCTCCGCGTGCCCCGCGGTCGAGGCCGACCCGGAGTTCCCGGGCCCGATGGCGCTCGCGAAGCTCTACCGGTTCGTCGTCGACCCGCGCGACCGGGCCCACCAGGACCGACTTGTGCGGATCCAGCCGAACGGGCTCTGGCTCTGCCTGCGATGCCACCTCTGCACGGAGGCGTGCCCGAAGGACGTCCGGCCCTCCGAGAGGATCCGGGACCTGAAGGAGATGGCGATCGCCGTCCAGGGCGCGACGGAGAACGGGTCGCGCCACGCCGTCGGCTTCAAGGAGAACATCTCCGAGCGCGGGGTCCTCAACGAGATGCGGCTCGTCCGGCAGACCTACGGCACCGTCGGTCTCGTCGGGCAGCTCGGGCAGGGGCTCAAGATCGTCCGGAAGAAGCCCGAGGTCGCGCGGAAGCCGCACCCGATCGAGGGCGTGGACGAGCTCGAGAAGATCTACGCGGCGCTCGACCCCGAACCGAAGGAGGGGCCGTGAGGCTCGCCTACTACCCCGGCTGCGTCGCGCAGACGTCGGGCAAGGAGCTCGACCTCGCGACGCGCTACGTCTGCCGGACCCTCGGGATCGAGCTCGTGGAGTTCCCGACGTTCTCGTGCTGCGGCTCCGGCTTCGTGGACGAGGCGAACGAGGTCCTGAACGTCGCGATCAACGCCCGCAACCTCGCGATCGCGGAGAAGGCGGGGCTCGACCTCCTCACGATCTGCTCGACCTGCCAGGGAATGCTCACGCTCGCGAACCTCCGGCTCGGCGACCCGGCCGTGCGGGCGCGGGTCGATGCGGCCCTGAAGCCGCTCGGGATCGAGTACCGCGGCTCGACCCGGGTGAAGCACCTGCTGCGGGTCCTGACGGAGGACGTGGGCCTCGACGCCGTCCGCGCGAAGGTGCGCCGACCGCTCGCCGGTCTCAAGGTCGGGGCGTTCTACGGGTGCCACCTGTTGCGTCCGGCGGACGAGATGGCGTGGGAGGACGGCGAGGAGCCCCACGCGTTCGAGGACCTGCTCGCCGCCGTGGGCGCCTCCCCGGTCTACTATCGGGGCCGCGTGCTGTGCTGCGGGTTCCCGATCCAGTTCGTGAAGGCCGGGACCGCGAGCCGCATCGCGGGCCGCCAGATCCAGGACGCGAAGGCGCACGGCGCGGACGCGATGGCGACCCCGTGCCCGCTCTGTCACATCTCGCTCGACGCCTACCAGAACCAGGCGGAGAAGGCGGTCGGCGCCGCGCTCGACATGCCCGTTTTCCACCTGCCGCAGGTGCTGGGGCTCGCGTTCGGGGCGACGCCCGAGGAGCTCGGCCTCTCCCGGCATCTCGTCCCGGTCGGGCCCGCGCTCGCGAAGGTCGGTTCCGGCACCGCGACCGGGCCCTCGTCCGCGAAGACGGCCTGACCGGGCCGGACGCCCCGCGGATCAGGGACCCGGTCGTTCCGGGGACGGGTCGGCCCCGAGCCGGCGTGCCCCCTCCCCCCGGGTGACGTAGACGTGCAGGCGGTCGCACATCCGGCGGAAGTAGCCCGCTCCGACTGA
>JASHYY010000127.1 GCA_030042815.1 Thermoplasmata archaeon
GCGCCGCGATCGCCCTCGGCTGCGACCTCGCGACCTGGGTCGAGGGCCCGGCCGAGCCCGCGCCGGACCCGGTCGGCGCGGCCCGCGCGCTCGCCCGGGCGATCGCCCCGTTGCCCCACGACCTCGTGCTCTGCGGCAAGCAGGCCGGGGACGACGAGAGCGGCCTCGTGGCCGCCGCGCTGGGCGAGCTCCTCGGCCTACCCGACTTCGGGTTCGTCGTGGACCTGCGCTGGGACTCCGGCCGCGCGCGCTGCACGTTCCGACGGGCGACCGAGGCCGGGGAGGAAAAATGGGAGGCCCGGCTGCCGCTCGTCATCGGACTGCAGCAGGCGTGGAACGACCCCCGCACCGCGAAGCTGCCGGCGATCCTCAAGTCGAGGAAGGCCGCGATCGCAAAAGTTCCGTGGGAGCCGCTCCCGGCGGAGGTCGCGCGGTCGACCCTGGAGAAGTTCGAGCTTCCCCCTCCGCGGACCGGCGCCCGGATGATCGAATACAAGACCCCGGCCGAGGCCGCGGAGAAACTTGTCCGGATCCTTCGGGAGGAGGCGAAGGTCTTCCCGTGAGCGCGCGCGTCCTTGTGGTCGGGGAGGTTCGCGACAGCCACCCCACCGGGGCCTCGCTCGAGGCGGTCGGAGCCGCGCTCTCCCTCGCCGGGGGCGGAGAAGGGGTCGTCGGGTTCCTGGCCGGGTCTCGGGCCCGGTCGGCCGCCGCCGACTTCGGGCGATACGGCGTCCGGGACGTCGTGGTCGCCGAGGGGCCCGGCTGGGACGGAGCGCCGGCGGGCGCCCTGGCCGCACCGGTGGCGCAGGTCGCGGTCGAGAAGGGTTCCGACACGATCGTCCTTGGGGGGACCACGTTCGGGCGGGACCTCGTCGGTCGCCTCGCGGCCCGCTGGAACGCCGCGGCCGCGTCGGGCGTGACCGAGCTCCGCGCCTCGGACGGCGCGTTGACGGTCCGACGTCCGGTGTTCGGGGGCCGGGCGACCGAGACGCGGCGGCTCGAAGGGGCTCGTCGCGTGGTCGCGCTCCGCCCGCATGCCTTCGCGGCCCCGGGCGAGTCTGGGGTCGAGCCTCGCGTGACCCCGCTCGCCGGGGAGGGCCCTTCGGGACCCTTCGGCGCGGCGCAGCGCACGGCGGTCGTCGCGGTCGGCGGGGGAACGGGGCCCGGCCTCACGGACGCCGCCGTCGTCGTCTCGGGCGGACGCGGCCTGCGGGCGCCGGAGAACTTCCCGCTCGTCGAGCAGTTGGCCGCGTCCCTCGGGGCGGCGGTCGGTGCGTCCCGGGCCGTCACCGACGCCGGCTGGCGCCCGACGTCGTTCCAGGTCGGTCAGACGGGAAAGGCCGTGTCGCCGCAGCTCTACATCGCCGTCGGGATCTCGGGGGCGATCCAGCACCTCGTCGGGATGGTCAGCTCGCGCGTCATCGTCGCGATCAACTCGGACGCCTCCGCCCCGATTTTCAAGGTCGCAGACTACGGGATCGTCGGCGACCTCTTCCAGATCGTGCCGGCGCTCACCGCGGAAGTGCGTCGGGTCCGCGGGATGTAACGCGACCCGGGCTAGACCTTCCGGTAGATGTCGAGGCCGTCGCGGACCAGCGAGACGGTGGAGAGGCCGGCGGCCTTCTGGGCCGCCTTTAGGAGCCGGCGGGCCGGCCGCTTCGGGGCCCCGGTCTCGGTCATCATCGAGTGGAACAGCTCGGTCGCGAACTTCGGGTACGCGGTGTAGAACCGCGGGTTCCACTTCACGTCGTCCATCCGCTCGAAGTCGCGGAAGTCCGGGAGGACTCCGGTCGCCTCGAGCCGCCGGTCGTACTCGGCGAGGCGGGCGGCGGAGGCATCGTGGGAGGCGGTCGCCGCGAGCGCGGTCTCGGCGGCGAGGAGCCCGGTCCGGACCGCGTAGTTCATCCCCTGGATGACGAGCCCGTTCGAGAAGACGAACCCGGCGGCGTCCCCGGCGATCATCCAGCCGTCCCCGTGGAACGCGGCGGGACGGCTCGCCCAGCCCGAACTGATCAGCTTCGCACCGTACTCGACCAGCTCGGCGCCCTTGAGGCGCGCCGCGATCGCCGGGTGGAGCTTGAACTTCTCGATCAGCTCCTGGGAGTAGGCCTTCCGCCCGAAGAGCGAACCGAGGTTCACGATCAGTCCGAGGGAGAGCGTGTCGCGGTTCGTGTACAGGAACCCCCCGGCCATCACCCCCGGCGGGAAGATCCCGGTCACCCACTCCTCGGCATGGCCTTCGTCCGCGCCGAGCTGGAACCGGTCCTCGATCACCGCGTCGTCGAGCCGGTAGACCTCCTTCATCCCGAGCTCGGTCGCCGACGCCTCCAGGCGGGCGTTCGGGCGGATCGGCGTGCCGAGCGAGAGGCGCGAGTTCGCGCCGTCGGCGACGATCGTGATGGGCGCCGTCATCGTCTCGCCGCCCTGGACGACCCCGTGGACCCGGTGGCCCTCCCAGTTCAGCCGCTCGACGGGGACCGAGGTGACGAGGGTCGCGCCGGCCGACTCCGCCTGCTTTGCGAGCCAGGCGTCCGTCCGCGCGCGCAGCACCGAGTGCGCGACGTACGGCTCCTTGCGCCAGTCGCCGTCCTCGAAATCGAAGGAGAGGGCGCGGTCCCCGGTCAGGAACCCGAACCGCTTGCGGACGATGTGCCGCTCGACGGGCATCTCGTGCCACCAGTCGGGGAGGATCGCGTCGAGGTCGTGGCCCCAGAGGATCCCGCCCGAGAGGTTCTTCGAGCCCGGCTCGGAGCCGCGCTCGAGAAGCAGGACGTTCGCGCCGCCCTTCGCGAGCCGGATCGCCGCCGAAGCGCCGGCCATGCCGGCGCCCACGACGATCACGTCGAAGTCGTCGGCCATGGTCGACCGGGCGGAGGCGGCGCGGCGGATTTAACGATGGGGGCGGGCCCGGGAGTTCGGTTCGTCAGTCCCGCTCGACGGGCCCCGCGGCAGAACCTTGACTAAGGACCCGGCGCTTGCCGGTACGCCGTGGCGACGGAGCGTTCCCGGCATTTTCGAATCGAACGGCTCTCCCCGGGCGTCTACGCCGCCGTCGCCCGGGACGGGGGCGCGGGCGTCTGCAATGCCGGGATCGTCGACCTCGGGTCGGAGACGCTCGTCTTCGACACGATGGTGACCCCGGGGGCGGGCGCGGACCTCGCCCGGGCCGCCGAGCGGGCCACCGGTCACCGCCCTTCCTGGGTCGTCAACAGCCACTGGCACGGCGACCACATCTGGGGGAACTCGTCGTTCGTCGGGAGCCACATCGTCTCGAGCCGCACGGTCCGAGCGAACATCCGCTCGCTCAGCCGCCGGCAGTTCGAGAGCGATCGCCGTGCGATGCGCGTCGAACTTCGCGGCCTCGACCGGCCGGGTTCGCCCTACGCCGTGCGGGACCGTCCCGCGATCCGCGGTTGGTTCGAGGGCGTGGTCGCGACCCCCCGGTCGTTCCGGATCGTGCCCCCGGACGTGACGTTCGACGACGGACTCGTCCTCGAGGGAACCCGTCGGTCGGTCGAGCTCTGGACGTACGGCGGGGGCCACTCGCCGAGCGACGTCTTCGCCTACCTCCCCGAGGAGCGGACGGTCTTCGGGGGCGACCTCGTTCCCTACCGGATCCATCCCTCGGTCGGGGACGGATGGCCCTCGCGGTGGGTCGGCATCCTCGACCGGATCTCCCGGCTCCGGATCGAACAGATCGTGCCGGGACACGGGGTCCCGGCGCCGAGGGCGGCGATCGCCGAGACCCGCGGCTACCTCGTCGAGCTCGAGCGGATCGTGCGCCGAGCGGCTGCGGCGCGGCTCTCCGACCGGGATCTCCGCGAGACCCCGGTCCCGTCGAAGTATCGGGATTGGGGATTCTCGGTCATGTTCGCCGACAACCTCTCGCGCGTCCGCCGGCTGGTCCGCGCTCGATCGGGGTAGGCGTTCGTCGCGCGGCGCGGCCGGCCGGTCGACCGGGCCCTAGCGCCGGGCGGGCGGTCCCGTCCACTGCACCGGGCCGGACGGCTGCGCGCCGGTCGCGGCGTTCTCGATCAGCTTCTGGAACCGGAACGGCTTCGGGATCCCCTTCCAGTCCTCGTTCCCGAGGTTCGACCCTCCCTCGGAGGTGACCCGGATCGTGCCGTAGCCGAGGAGGCGCTGACCGAACGACTGATGGACGTCGACTCCCCGGACCTGGAGGACCGGGATCTCGTCGAAGTCGCGACCGAGGATCCCTCGCTGGATGATCACCCGTCGGGTCGTCACCGCGTAGACCGTCCGGATCCATCGGAAGTATCGGATCAGGAGGCGGATCAGGCCTACGAGGACCAGGAACGCGAAGATGTAGAACACGTAGGTCTCGAAGGTGGTCACGCCGAGGTGCACCCAGCCCGCGAAGGTCGAGAGGGCCGAGCTGTAGGCGCCCCACTGGAACGACCAGCTGTAGGCTGCGGCGGCAGTGACAAGGCTCAGGAACCCGAAGATCAGGAGCCAGACGATCACTCCCGGGAAGTAGAAGAGCGCGGTCGCGCGGGTCTCCTCGAGCAGGAACTCCTGGTCGGCGAGGTACGTCGCCTTCAGCAGCCTCGGCATCGTGCGGGGCGCGGACGAGGTCGCCATTGCGAACGGAAAGGGAGACGTCCGGGTGATAAACTCTCGTTCCGAGCCGCCGACCGTCTCGGCCCTTATATCGTCCGGTCGGTCCGGTCGGGCGGATGGGCATCACCGATTGCCATGTGCACATCAACCCCCTGTGGGAGATGCACCCGGACGCGGTGCGCCTCCTCGGCCCGATCGACCGGGCGAACGAACGGTACGTGCACGAGCCGAGGGCTTTCCTCGAATACCTCGACCGGTGCGGCGTGGAGCGGGCGGTGCTCATCAACTACGTCGCGCCCGAAGTGATCGGTTACACGGAGGGGGCGAACACCTTCGTGAGCGAGTACGTCCGGACCGACCCGGACCGTCTCATCGCGGTCGGGGGGATCCGACCGG
>JASHYY010000128.1 GCA_030042815.1 Thermoplasmata archaeon
AATTTCTACATCCGGGCCACGGCGCCCTACGCGATCCTGGCCGCGCTCCCGATCGTGCTGATCCTGATCGCGATCTGGGAGCTCTACTCGGTCGCGCGTTCCGGCCGGCAAGCGGCGCTCTCTTCGAAGCCTCCCGCTCCCTCGACTCCCGCCAAGCCCCCGTCCGAACCGCCGGCGTCGACGCCGCCGGGCGAAGCCCCGGCCCCACCGCCCGCGGAGGGCGAAGCTCCTCCGCCGGAGGGGTCGTCGTGAGCGCCACCTCCCATGGGGTCGCCGCCGGGGTCGTCTTCGGCATCGTGTGCGTACTGCTGGGCCAGCAGTTCGGCTACCTGAGCCTGAGCGACCTGACCGACTCCATCCTCTACTTCGTGGTGGCGATCGTCATCGGCGCCGTGGTCTTCGGTGTCATCGGTATGGCGCTCGGCCGTCGGTACCTCCGGAACCACCCTCCGCCGACCCCTCCGTGACCCAGGCCCGCGGAATCTGCGCGTTACACGGGGGGCTGTTGGCGTCGCCGGCGGCGCGCCCGGTAGATGACCGCCACGGCGGCGACCACGAAGACCCCGATCACGCCGCCGGCGACCTCGACGATCGGCCAGACGGAACCCGCACCGGTCGCGGGCGGCGGGGTCGCGACGGTCGGCGTCGGTACGATGAGTGAAACGACCGACGACTGCGCCCCGGCCCCCCAGGCATTCCAAGAGACCCCGGCGAAGTAGTACGTCGCGCCGTCCGGCACGTCGGGGATCGACCAGACGACCGTGCCGGACCCGACGGGGAGGCCGAGGGTGCGGCCGCTGAGGTCGCCGGACCAGGCCGTGGAAGAGTTGCCCCAGTAGAGCGTGTCGTTGACGATGGGGGCCGCGCCCGCGGGTCCTTCCGTCAAGACGACGGTCAGGTTGCTCCGGTCCGCGACGAGCGGGTCCGCGGCGTAGGACGCCGTCAGCGTCGGCGCCGCTGGAGTCGCTTCGGGGCCCAAGGTGAGGTTCCCGGCGTCGACGGTCGGTCCGTGGAGGTTCCACGCGGTCAAGGCATAGTAGACGGTCGCGTTCGACGCGACGCCGGTGACCGAGTACCGGCTCGCGTTTCCCGGCAGAGAAGCGTAGTGGGACGAGGCCGCGGAGGTCGGGCCCCAGGAGAGCGAATAATTGACGATCGGGTCGAGGTCGGCCGCCGGAACCGTCCAGTTGACCTCGAGCCCGGTCGGCGACTGCTCGGCCGTGACGGGGATCGGCGGCGGACCGTTCGTCTCGGCGAGAGGAGCGGCGGCGGCGAACGGGAACTCCGGGAGCCCGAGCCGCCAGGTCCACCAGACCGTCCCCGGGGTCGTCCCCGGCAGCGTGCCGAGGATCGCGCAGGCGGTGCCACCGGCGCTCGGCCGCTCGCACTGGTCCGCCGACGTGAGGACCGAATAGCTGGCGTTGTAGAACAGGCTACCGTCGACGTTCCACGCGGACAGGTTCTGGGAGACGTTGGTCGGAAGGTACGACGACGTCGGGGCGAGCGGGTCGGACAGCCACGCGGTCGGCGCGCCCGACGGCGTCGGGCCGAACGCCGGCGGTCCGGTGACGACGCTCTCCCGGTGCTCGCCCGCCACGGCGGTCGGGATGCTGCCCGCGACCGCCGGGCCAACCACCGACGGGAACCCGGTGATCGAGTCGTTCGACCCGAGCTGGGCGACGACGCCGAGGACCTTGCCGGCCCCTTGCCAGTCCGCCTGGAACGCGACCTCGCGCGACTCGAGGTCGACCCAGAGCCCGTCGACCCCGCCGATCCCGAAACCGCCGGTGGAATAGGTGAACGGCCCCGCCGGCTCGTACGACGGTTCCTCCGGAGAGCCGCCGAGGAGACCCTGGGCGACCGCGTCCCGAGACGACCCTTCGGCCGCGACGTCGAAGAACTGGGAGAACTCCGGCACCCAGTAGAGGTTGTTCGCCTCGAAGAACGGAAGGTCCGCCATCTTCCACTCGGCCCCCGTCCACAGGTTGTACGCCCACACGGTCCCGTTGCGCGCGCCCGACCCGAGGGGGCCCCAGGTCACCGTGAGGGTGAGGATCGAGTCGTTCCCGTCGACGCCGACGAGGTTCGTCTGCGCGTTCCAGTAGGTCGTGTAGTCAGACGACTCTTCGGAGGTCCGGATGTCGGAGGGCCAGGTGTACTCGAACGTCCGACCGGTCGTGACGTTCACGGCGTAACTGGTCACGGCGGTCCCCGTGCCGGTCCGGCAGCCGACAGCGAGGCACCCCAGCTCGTAGACGTAGGTGCCGTCCGCCGTGATGTACTCGGTGTTCGTTTCTCCCGTGTAGTACATCGTGTTGTCGTAGAGCGGGAGCCAGGGCGCGATCCGGGTGACGGTGCCGTGGACGAACGAGTAGAAGACGAGGTCGAGCGAGGCGTTGACGTAGAACACCCCGTCCGCCGTCCAGGAGACCAGCGGCACCTGGGTCCCGGCGTAGCCGAGCTGGGGCGTCCCGAAGCAGTTGATGGCGACGCTCCGCGAGACGTTCGTGTTGCAGTTCCAGGCGAAGGCGGAGAGGGAGTTCCAGCCCGGAAGCACGATCGTGGAATTGCCGTAGGCGAGATAGGGGCCGGAAGTGGATGCGGGACCGGCTCGGCCGAGAGGGACCGCGGCCGTTCCGGCCCCGGCGTCGCTCGGATGCGGGAGGACGCCCGGCCCTTCGGCCAGGGCGAGTCCCCCGAACGTGAGGAGGGCGAGACCGAGCGCCAGGACGACGCGCGGCCGATCGCCCCGAGCGGACCCGGCGCCCATCGGCTCCATCACCGGTACCGCGAGCGCAAGTACATAGCCCCCGCCGGGGGTGTCCCAAGCGGCGGACTAGCCGCCCCGGAGGGTACGGGGCGACGCTTCGACCGACTCGACCCACCTCTGCGCGCGGCTCTCGAGCCAGCGGAGCGGAAGGGCGCCCTCTCCGAGGACCAGGTCGTGGAAGGCCCGCACGTCGAACCGTTCTCCGAGGCGCTGTTCGGCGAGCGTCCGCATCTCCCGGATCTTGAGTTGGCCGACCTTGTAGGCAACGGCCTGCCCGGGCCAGACGATGTAGCGGTCGACCTCGACCCCGATGTCGAGCTCGGTCATCCCCGTGTTCGCCCGGAAGTACTCGATGGCCTGCTCGCGGCTCCAGCCTTTCGCGTGGATCCCCGTGTCGACCACGAGCCGGATCGCGCGCCACATGTCGAGAGAGAGCTGGCCGAACCTCGAGTACGGGTCGACGTAGAACCCCATCTCGTCCCCTAGGCTCTCGGCGTAGAGGCCCCATCCTTCGGTGAACGCCGTGCACGAGGAATGGCGCCGGAACTCGGG
>JASHYY010000129.1 GCA_030042815.1 Thermoplasmata archaeon
CGACGGCCGGGTCCCGGACCTCTCGCCGGCGGCCACCGGCGTGTGGGCGAACGGCGCGGACCGTCTCCTCGCCCGTCTCGCCCGGGTCGAGCCCGACGGGCTGTCGGACGCGCGCAAGGTCGACCGGCTGCTGCTCCGCCTGCTCCTCGAGAGCCCCCTCTTCGACCTCCGCGACTCCCTCGAGCTCGACCGGAACCCGATGTCGTACGTCGGGTCGCTGTCGCTCACCCCGTACCTGATCCGCGAGTACGCACCGCCCGAGCACCGCGTCGCGTCGATGGTGCGAATCCTCGCGGGGGTCCCGCCGCTCCTCGAGCAGGGACGGGCCCGCCTGAAGGGTCCGCTGCCGAAGCCGTTCGTCGAGCTCGCGCTCGTCATGGGGGAGGGCCTCCCCGCCCACTTTGCCGAGGCCGAGGCGTACGCCGCGCACGCCCACCTGTCGGGCGCGTTCACCCCCGCCCGGGAGACGGCCGAGCGGTCGGTCGCGTCGTTCCTCGCCTGGCTGCGGGACGAAGAGCTGCCGTCCGCGGTTCCCGAGTTCGCGCTCGGAGCGGCCCGCTACCAGCGACTCCTCCACGTACGCGAGGGGATCGAGGTCCCGTTCGCCGAGGTCTACCGGGCCGGCGCCGCCGACCTCGCCCGGAACCAGGCGCGCCTCGCCGAGATCGCCCGGGCCGAGCATACGTCGGTCGAGGAACTGCTCTCCCGCCTGAACCGTCAGCACCCGGCCGCGGGCGAGCTCCTTTCGACCGCGCGCTCCTACGTCGACGAGACGCGCCGGTTCGTCGAGTCGGAGCACCTCGCGACGATCCCGGAAAGCGCGTCGTGCCGGGTCGAGGAGACCCCGTCGTGGGGCCGGGCCCTCTCGACCGCCAGCATGAACCCCCCCGGTCCGTTCGACACGACCTCCTCCGAGGGGATCTACTACGTCACTCCGGTCGACCCGAAGTGGACCCCGGTCCAGGCGGAAGAGTGGCTGCGCTCGTTCAACTACCCGATGCTCCGGAACGTCACCGTCCACGAGGTGTATCCGGGCCACTACCTCCAGTTCCTTCACTTCCGCCGGTCGGAAGGCTCGCTGCTGCGCAAGGTCTACCTGTCGGCATCGTTCGTCGAGGGGTGGGCGCACTACGCCGAGCAGCTCGCGATCGAGCGGGGGCTCGGCCGCGAGAGCTCCGCGGCGGAGGTCGCCCAGATCCACGACGCGCTCCTGCGCGACTGCCGCCTGCTCGTGTCGGTCGGGCTCCACACCCAGGGGATGTCGCTCGAGACCGCGACCCAGCTGTTCCAGCGCGAGGGCCACTTCGAGCGCCTCCCGGCGGAGCGGGAGGCGATCCGTGGGACGTTCAATCCAGAGTACTTCTGCTACACCCTCGGGAAGCTCGCGATCCTGAACGCGCGGCACCGCTACCTCGAGAGCCGGTTCCGTGGGGACCTTGCCGGGTTCCACGACACCCTGCTCGGCTTCGGATGCCCGCCGATCGGCCTCCTCGACCAGCTGCTCGCCGCCCGCCCGGCGACGTAGGCGCCGGGCCGCGTCGCGGCGCTTACCTCCCCCCTACCGAGGAGTTATTCGGGGCCGGGACTCGCTCGGAGCGGATGGGGATCCCGAAAGACCGCGCGGAGGAGCTCCTCCGCGAGAACGCGGACCACCGCTGCGAGGACGCCCTCGACACCTGCGTGCGGATCCGCGCGATCGCCGACCTCCCGACGCGGTTCGGGGAGTACCAGGTCGTCGCCTTCGAGAGCCCCGCGGACCGCAAGGAGCACGCGGCGTTCGTCCACGGGGACGTCTGCGAGCGGGACGACGTCCCGGTCCGGCTCCACTCCGAGTGCCTGACGGGGGACGCGATCGGGTCGCTGCGGTGCGACTGCCGCGACCAGCTCATCGAGTCGCTCGAGCGGATCGGCCAGATGGAGACCGGCATCGTGCTCTACCTGCGCCAGGAGGGCCGGGGGATCGGCTTCGTGAACAAGATCCGGGCCTACCAGCTCCAGGACGCCGGGTTCGACACGGTCCAGGCGAACGAGCTCCTCGGCTTCCGCCCCGACGAGCGGGACTACGGCGTGGCGGCCCACATGCTCGGGTCGCTCCACGTCCGATCGATCCAGATCCTCACGAACAACCCGATGAAGGTCGCCGACCTCGAGCGCCACGGCGTGCGGATCGTCGGCCGGATCCCGGTGGCGGTCCCGCCGAACGAGGTGAACCGCCCGTACCTCGAGACGAAGCGCCGGAAGCTGGGCCACCTGCTCGACCTCGAGCAGTTCGACGACCTCACCGACGTGCCCGAGGGCGCCGGGCGCTGACCCGCCGCTAGCGCCCCGCGGCCCCCGCGGGGACGGACGGGCCGGGACGCCGGAGCAGGAAGAGCGAGACGACCAGGATCCACACGAGCACGAACGCGAGGAAGACCCGCTCGAGCAGGCCGAAGACGTGGTGGAGGAGGTACGGGACGACCGTGCCCCCGAACAGGAAGAGGAGCGCGACGAGGGAGAGCGCCGCCAGTACGGTCGCGGCGCTCTCGATCGGCCGGAGGCGGGGCTCCTCGGAGAAGCGACGGGAGAGGAGGAGCTCCCCGACGGCGGCCGCGAGGAAGGCGATGAACGCGACCAGGAGGTGGACCTTGCCGTGCGTCGTCGTCTCGGTCGCGGAGACGTCGGTCGGCGAGACCGCCAGGACGAACGCCCCGACGCCCCAGACGGCGAGGAGCGCCGCCCCGAGCCGGCTCCGCGCGAGGAGCCCGGTCGCCCCCGAGAGCCCGACGAGGAAGGCCAGCGAGAGGACGCCGCGCACGACGAAGTTCGCCGCCATCACGTAGCCGTAGGGACCGACCGCGAGGTCGCTCTCGGCCTGCGAGATCGCGTTGTAGTGCGGGGGCAGGAGCTGGGCGACCCCGTCGAGCACGACGTAGAGCCCGATCAGGACGACCGTCACGGTGAGCGCCGCCCGGGCGCGGGGAGGGATCGGTGCGGGCGGCTCGGGGGCGTCGGTCAACCGGGTCCGCTCCGACTCCACGGACCGTCGCAGAAAACCGTTGCCGCCGCCCGGAGGTCGCCCGCGGCGGTCGGGGCCCGAGCGCATCGGACCCCCTCCGGTTTATCTGGGGGGTGCGCGCGTCGGGGCCGGGGAGGTCCCGTTCCGGGTCCCGGGACGGCCGCAGCGTCCGATGACCACCGTCCGCACGATCGCCGTCCACGAGATCGTCGCCCGGACGTACCCGCGCCCGCCCCGGGAGGAGGACGAGGTCGGGAAGGCGGTGGGGAGCGCCATCGACGGAACGCTCTCCCATTTCAGCCACGAGTTCCGGGAGGGCCGACGCCCGACGGCGACCGCACTGCGGACGTACGGGGAGCGGCTCCTCTCGGAGGAGCTCGCCGCGGCGGCCCTCGCGCCCGAGCCCGCGGCGCGGGACCGGCTGCTCGCCGAGGTGACCGGGAGCCTCTCGGCGTTCCGGAAGACCCCGGCGTTCGGCCTCGCCCGGCCGAGGTCCCGCGTGATGCTGATCGACGGCGAGGTCGGGGTCTACGCCCAGCCGGACTACTGGGACGGCGTCCGCCGGTTCTTCGAGATGAAGAGCTACCGCGCGATCCCCCCTCCGCCCGACGTCGCGCTGCAGCTCCGGTACTTCCAGCTTGCGTTCCCCGGGTTCGAGGCGGTCCTGCTCTGCCTCGACCGTCACGCCTCCCCGGTCGAGACGACGTCGCTCGTCGTGCCGCCCCCCGGCCCCGAAGAGGCCCGGGAGTCGCTCCGACGCGCGCTCGAGCTCGGGCGGGCCGAGGGTCAGCCGAAGGTCCTCGAGTACATGGAGGGGCCGTTCGTCCACTACCGGGTCGCGGAGGCGACCGGCCGCCCGGGCGTGTAGGCTCGGGCGGTGCGCCGCTACCTCGAGGTCAGTGCCGGGGCCGGACCTCGGCGACCGAGACGGAGGCGGCGGGAGGGTCCGGGGCCACGGCGGACGTCGGCGGGGGAGGGGCCGGCGCGCCGGCTCCCTCGCCGTAGATGAACCGCTGCCCACGGGACGCGGAGATCACCGCGCTGAGCGCGGTCACGCTGCCCGCGAAGAGGAACGCCTCGGAGAGGGCCGAGCTGAAGGCGGCGGAGATCGCCTGGGCGAAGAAGTGGGGTGCGAGGAGCGTACCGGTGACCGAGGGCGAGAGCGGCACCCAGCCGGGGACCGTCGACGCGCCCTGGAGCAGCACCCCCATCGGGTTCTCCCCGAGGAACGCGCCGAAGAGGGCGCCGGTCGGGTTCGACGCGATGACCGAGGTCAGGATCCCCTGGTCGGGGGGGCCGACCTGGGCGGACGAGAGAGCGTGCGAAACCGAGCCGGAGAGACCGCTCGAGAGGCCGACGATGACGATCGTGAAGAAGATCGCCATCGAGATCTGCTGCCCGGCGTTCTGGAGGGTAGCGAGCATGCCGGAGGCCGCGCCGCGGTTCTCGGGCGGGACCGAGTTCATCACGGCCGCGGCGTTCGGCGCCGCGAACATCCCCATCCCGCAACCCTGGACGAACAGGAGGGCGCCCATCTCCCAGTACTGGAAGTCGATCGGGAGGAACGCAAGCGCGAAGAACGTCCCGGAGCCGATCGCCATCCCGATCGTGGCGAGCGTCCGGGGTCCGCGCCGGTCCGAGAGCCAGCCGCTGACCGGGCCCGCGACCAAGAACCCGAAGATCATCGGCAGCATGAACACCCCGGCCCAGAGCGGCACCTCCGAGAACGAGTAGCCGTGGAGCGGGAGCCAGATCCCCTGGAACCACAGGACGAGCAGGAGCATCATGCCGCCGCGCGCGATCGACCCG
>JASHYY010000130.1 GCA_030042815.1 Thermoplasmata archaeon
GCGAGGGTTGGCCGGGCGATGGCCCCGAGCGGGAAACCGGGCCGCAAGCCGAAGCGGACGTACGTCCGTGTCGCGCGACAAGGGTCCGCCGATTCGGAGGAGCTGCCCGGCGGGCGCGAAACGAGCCGCTTCCTCGACGCGCTCGACCGCGCCGACCGCCTGGTCGCGCACGGCGAGCTCACCGACCCGAAGGGCGACCTCCTTGTCTTCCGGGCGCGCGAGATGGACGAGGCGCGCCGTGTTCTCCGGACCGACCCGTGGGCGAAGGTCGGCGGGGTCCACTCCGAGCTGCTCGAGTGGTCGCCGACGTCGTTCGGCTCCGGGGTCAACCTCGACCTCCCGCCGGCCCGGGGGGCCGGACGGCTGACGCTCCTCCAGCGGGTCGCGGTGGTCGTCGGCGACCAGGCTCGGGCGATCCGGTTCTACCGCGACGGGCTCGGGCTCGAAGTGAGAGCGAAGGACGACGAGACGGGCTACCTCGAGCTCTCGCTCGGTAAGGGGGCGGCGGCGCTGTCGCTCGTGACCCCGCGGCCCGAGTGGGGCGAGCCGTACTACTCGGAGGCGGTGGCCCGCAAGGGCACGCGGACGGGGATCGTCTTCCAGACCGACAGCGTCCCGGCGCTCGAGCTCCGACTCCGCCATCTCGGCGCGAAGGTGACGCAGTCGGTGTCGGTGGAACCGTGGGGCGGTCGGACCGTCCGGTTCACCGACCCGGACGGCAACGAGTTCCTCGCGTTCGACTCCGAGGAGAAACCGCCCTCTCCCAAGCCGAGGGCGTGACGGTCGTCGCCCGCGTCCCGCCCGAAGGAGCTTATGGGCCCCGGTCGTGCCGGGCGCGAGGGATTCGATGGCGGAGATTCTCCCCGGAGTGCACATGGTGGAAGGCGTCGACCCGTCGCCGGATTTTTCGACGCACGTCTATCTTCTGAAGGACCGCGGCGGCTCCTGGACGCTCGTCGACACCGGGATTCCCGGGTCCGACCGTCCGATCCTCGCCTACCTCGCGAAGATCCGGGTCGAGCCGGCCTCGGTGAAGAAGATCCTGCTCACGCACCTCCACCGGGACCACACCGGGTCCCTGCGCGCGCTCGCCGAGCAGACGAAGGCCCGCACGTTCGCCCATTGGATCGAGGCGGCGTACATCGCCGAGCGGCCGAAGTACGACGGGCCCGGAACGCCGCCCGCGGAGCCGTTCACGGTCGACGAGACCTTCAAGGACGGAGACCCGATCGACGCGGCGGGCGGGCTGATCGCCTACCACACGCCTGGGCACACGCCCGGCCACGTGTCGTACTACCAGCCGGAGCGCAAGCTCCTGTTCTCGGGCGACCTCTTCTGGGGCGACGGCGAGAAGCTCGTTCTCACGCCGCCCGACTTCACCCTCCACACCCCGACGGCCCAGATCTCGGCGCGGCGGATGGGCCAGCTCACGGTCGACTCGGTCCTGAGCTACCACGGGGGGCCCGTGCTGAAGAACGGCGGCGCCGCGGTGCGGGCGCTCACCCACCATCTCTAGGCGGGGGGAGGCGACGGCGACCCGCCGTCGCCCCGCGCGAATGGGACTGGCCAGATTTGGACTGGCGTCTCGGAGTCCCGAACCCCGAAGGATGGACCAAGCTACCCCACAGTCCCAGACGGGGCCCAGCCACCCCGCCGCGATATTTAGGCCTAAGGGCGGGACGGCCTCCCTCGCGCCGGGGGCAGGTGTTTCACCACCTCGGGTGCGGTCCTTACAAGGCCGGAAACGGTCGCCGGCGCGGCGCGATGAGCGACCGCGCGACCACCCCTCCGATTCCGGGCCTCGCCCCGGTGGGCTCCCTCTCCTGGAGCATCCCCGGCCTGCGCGACGACCCGACGATGTGCCTGCGCTGCCGATCGGCGCAGCTCCTGTGCGGTAAGCCGGTTTGCCCGATCCTGCTCAAGTACCGGGCGTTCGAGCAGACCCTGCCGATGGTCGAGGGGACCGAGCTCGCCGGTTCCTCGCCGCCCGGGGTGTTCGTGGGCCGGTTCGGCTACCCGAAGGTCGCCCTCGGCCCGCTCCTGAGCCCTCAGCACGGCTCGACCGAGTTGCTCGACACCCCCGAGGAGTGGGTGGGCCGTTCGGTCGCCGACGTCATCGGGTTCCGCACGGGGCTCGTGCGCGGCACGACCCGCATCCGCGTGACCGACGCCGAGCGACCCGTCCCCCTGCTCGAGGAGCTCCAGCTGCTCGGGATCGCGGCGGAGTCGGTCGAGAGCGAGGCGACGTTCCGCCGGCCCCCGCGAGGTCACCTTGCGCTCTCCGATTCGACGCCGCCGTTCGGTCCCTCGGCGCCGATCGAACGGGTGCGCCTCGACGTGCGTCGGGTCGACCCGCACCTCGACCGGCTCTCGTCCGACACCGACGCGAACGCCCGGGTCGCGGTCGGGGAGCTGTACGACCGGGGGGTCCGCGTCAGCCGCATCCAGCGCGCGTTCAGCGTCGGGATCTTGGGGCGCCACGGCCGCCGACGGCTCGTCCCGACGCGCTGGAGCATCACGGCGGTCGACGACCTCCTCTCGAAGCAGAACCTCGAGGCGGTCCGCCAACTCCCCGAGCTCTCCGAGACGCTCGTCTACCGGCTGACCGCGCTCGACAACCGATGGCTGATCGCGTTCCTGCCGGGAGCGTACCGCTACGAGTCGATCGAGGCCTGGTACCCGAACACCCTGTGGAACCCGAACACGACCGAGGTGATCATGGTCGGGGACCACGAGGGCCACGACGGACGGACGACGTACGCCTCGATCGGGGGGTGCTACTATGCGGCCCGCCTCGCGACCAGCGAGGCGCTCTTGACCCTCGGACGCCAGGCCGGCGTCGTCGTGCTCCGGGAGGTCCACCCCGGCGAGATCCTGCCGCTCGGGGTGTGGAACGTCCGCGAGCACGCGCGCGCCGCGCTGCGCACCCGGCCCGAGCGCCTCCCGGACCTCGGGGCCCTCGAGGTACGGATCCAGAGCACGTTCGCGATCCCGCTCGACCGGTGGAAGCGCTCGAGCGCGGTCCTCCACGAGGCCCGAACGCAGCGGCGCCTCGACGAGTGGCTCGCGGCGTAGCCGCGTCAGCCGAACTTGGCCCCGCACCGGCCGCAGAACGTGTCGGCCGGAGCACGGGGCGCCCCGCACTGCGGACAGGCCGTCGGGGTGCGGGGCTGGCCGCAGCCGCGGCAGAACGCGTCGCCGGCCATCGCCGGGTAGCCGCACTCCGGGCAGTGGTCGCCGGCCGCGACCCGCTCGGCGGTGGAGGCCGCGTCGGGGGCGGGGGCGCTGCCGTCCTCGGTCGGTAGGGGGGCCGACGACTCGGAGTGGGTCGCGGGCGAGGGGGCCAGCGACTCGACCGGGCCGCCGAGGGCCCGTCGGCCCTTCAGGGCGAGCCGGAAGGCCTGGGTGAAATCACCGGCGTCGAACGCGGCCTGGGCCCGGTTCCGAAGCTCCGA
>JASHYY010000131.1 GCA_030042815.1 Thermoplasmata archaeon
CCGGGTCGAGCAGCCCGAGCAGGCCACCGAGGAGCTGGCCTACCGTCGAGCGCGGCGGAAGACCGGGGGGAACGGGAAGGACGGCGACTCCGTCATGGGCCGCGCGCTCCCCGAGCTCCCCGCCCGAGGTCACGACGGTCCGATGGGCGCCCGTGCGGCCGGCCTCGTCGTACGCGCGCAGCGTCTCCCAGGTGTCGCCGGAGTAGCTGACGAGCACCACGTGGGTCCGGCGCCCGACCGACTGGGGCAGGTCCGGCGAACGGCAGACGGCGAGCGCGATGGGGCTCTCGGCCCCCACGAAGCCCCGCGCGAGGTCGGCCGCGATCCCCGAACCTCCCATCCCGACCACCACGACGGAAGCCCCGCCGTCCCGGACGGGCGGGGCGATCTCGCGACCCGCATGGAAGCCGTCGACCAAGCCGCGGGGGAGGCTCGCGGCGAGCGCACGCATCCGCGCCGGTCCATCGGAGGCGAAACTCCGCGGCATCGAACCACCGGGCGCGATAGGAGAGATATCCCTTGCGGCGGCGCGCGTCGGCGTCGGGAAGGTTCAAGAAGCGGGGGCCGCCATCTCCACAGCGCGGCGCGCGGCCCCACGGGTCGCGCGGCCCAGGAATCCCGATGGCCACCTCGAGCCGGTCCGGTCCCGTCGCCGAGCGGCGGGTCTCGACCGGTGCGCCGGGCCTGGATGCGATGCTCGAGGGCGGACTCCTTCCCCGGCGCCCGTACCTGCTCGTCGGTCCCTCGGGTACTGGCAAGACGACGCTCTCCCTTCAGTTCCTGATCGAGGGCGTACGGCACGGCGAGCGTTCGCTGTTCGTCACGCTCGAGGAACCGCCGAACGAGATGCGCCTCAACCACCGCGGTCTCGGGCCGGAACTCGAGGAGGTCGAGGTCTTCGACGCGATCCCCGACATCATGCGGTACGAGCGGGTGCCGTTCAAGGACATCGCGTCGGTCCGCGCGGTCACGCCGTTCAAGCACGTACCCCTGACGATCCGGCATTCGCCGGAACTCTCGGCGGTCGAGGTCACGCTCACCGCCCTCGAGCAGATGCTCCGCACCGAGGTCGTGCGGCGGGGCTACACGCGGTTGGTCGTCGACTCGCTCACCGCGCTCCAGTACTTTTGCATGAAGGGATTCGACCCGATCGGCGGAGCCCAGGCGTTCCTCCGATTCCTCTCCGACCTGCGCGTCACGACGGTCCTGACCGTCGAGTCCCCGCTCGAGGACCTCGAGACTCCCGAGCGGATGCTGGCCCGGGGGGAAGTGCGTCTGTTCCGCTGGGAGCTCGAGGAGCGGACGGTCCGGGCGATCGGCGTTGAGAAATTCCGGGGGAGCCCCCACGACGTTCGGCTGCATCCCTACCGCATCGGTTCGCACGGGATCGACGTCAACCTGGACGTGACGATCTCGCGCGATACCCGACAGATCATCGAGCCGCTGCAAGCGCCCGTCGTCGTGCCGCCGACGCCCGTGCCCCTCGAGGAGGTGTCGTCTCCGATCGACCCGCTGGCCGAGCAGGTGCGGGACCTCGTCCTCGTCGGTACCGACCTCGGTCCCACGCGCACGGAGTTCGAGGCGGCGCTGGGCGCGGCGGAGGTCGGGGACGTCGACCGGGCCCAGTTCCATCTGACCCGGGCGAGCGCCCTTCTGGTCGGGCTCTCGTCGTCGTTGCGCGAAGGCCCGACCGTGGCGGGGGGCGCCGACCCGGCCGTCGCCGAGGCGTACCATCGGATCGTCCAACGGGGGGAGGCCGCCCGGGCCGGGCTTCCGCCGACGAAACTACCGCCCCCGAAAGTGCTCGAGGTCCAGCTCGAATGGTTGCTCTCGCTCATCCCGGCACTCCCCGAGGCCGCTCCTCCTCCGGTCGCTCCGGCCCCGGCCGAGGAGGCGGCCGCGCCCGAGGCGTCCGCGACCCCCGAGGAGGTCGCGGAGACACCCCCGACGGCCGAGCCGACCCTCGCAGGTCCAGGGGAGGCGGCTCCCGCCCCCCCGCCAGCCGAGGCCGAGCCCACCGTGGCGGAAGCGCCGGCCGTGGAAGAGACTCCGGCTCCGGTCGAAGTGGAGGAACCGGTCGCGGAGCCGCCGCTCGTGTCCGAAGCCCCCGTCGAGGCCCCGGCTCCGGCCCCTGCGGAGGAGGCGATCGCGCCAACGGTGGTGGCCGTCGAGGAAGTCTCGCCTCCGGTCCCGACGGAGCCGGCCGAGGCCGCCCTGGCGAGCGAACCTGCCGTCGAAGCGATGGAAACCGCCGAACCCCTCGAGACCTTGGAGTCGACCCCCGCGCCCGAAACAGCGGTCGAGCCGCCGCCGATCGAGGCGAGAGAAGCGGCCCCGGCTGACGTGACGAGACCGTCCCCTCCGCTGCCCGCTCCGGCGGCCGCCGTCTTGCGAGCGTGGGTACCCCCGCCTCCCCCGGCCCCTCCGCCCCCCATGCCGACCGCCCGCTCGAGCGGGGCCCCGGTCGCTGCGTCCCCGACCCACTCTGCGAAGCCGTCGTCCGCGAGCGCTCCGGAAGGAGGGCGCGGACCGCCGGCCGAGGAGCGGCCCCCACTCCCTTCCCTGCCCCGTGCCCGGTCCGTGGCCGGGGCTCCGACTCTTCCGCGTCC
>JASHYY010000132.1 GCA_030042815.1 Thermoplasmata archaeon
CCGAGCTTGATCGAGATCCCGCGCTTCAGCTCCTCGGAGTGACGGTCGGTCCACTCTCCGGTCAGCGCCTGGGTCAGCGTGGTCTTGCCGTGGTCGACGTGTCCGACCAGGCCGATGTTGACCTCGGGCTGACGGGGGACCTTCATGAGGCGCCGAAGAGCTCCGCGAGCGGCTTCGGGCCCTTTTGCTCGACGACGAGGTTGATCTGTACGGTATCCTCGCTGATCGTGCTCCCGCGGAACGTACGGCGGCGCCGCATCCCCTCCCGCGGCGCGTCGAACCCGAACCCGTCGCCGACGAAGAGCCGCGACTGCCGGGCGCCGGGCACGTCGGGTCGGAGCGCGAACCCGCTCTTGTCGGTCCCGCCGGTGATGCGGAACGTGTAGCCGGAAGCTCCGATCAGCTCCCCTCCGATCGACTCGCCGATCCGCTTGCCGAGGAACCCGGCGGCCTGCGGGTCCCCGACCGTGCGGGCGAGGGACTTCGCCTGCTCCGAGATCACGAGCTTGTACTCGACCATCTCCCCTTCCCGAGGCGGCGGCCGAGGGGTGGGTCATTTAAATAGCTTTTCCGGCGGGAGGGCGCGCTCACGGCCCCCGGCCGCGGACCCGGCGGCGGTCCGCACGCCTGCTTAAGAGGTCGGCGCTGCGTCGCATCGGTGGCGGGCGGGAGCGGGCGTGGTCGGTCTCGTGGCGGAACTCCAGGACGTGGGGGTCGCCGTGCTGCTCCTCGGATTCGCGTACGCGGCCGCGTCCGACCTGTACGAGCGCGAGGTCACCGACCGTCTCTGGCAGGTCCTCGGAGCGGTCGGCTTCGCGCTCGGCGTACTGGTTGTCGCCCCCGGGGGCGTCCTCCCCGTCGTGCTGTGGGTCCTGGTCGGCGGCCTGACGCTGGAGCACATGTTCGCGTGGGACGACCGCCTGGGCGAGGGCGTCGCGGCGTATGCCGACCTCTTCGAGGTCGTGGCGTACCTCGCCGTCGTCCTCTTCGTCGCGATCGACGCCCTCCGGGTCGGTCTCGGTCCGTCGGGAGTCCCTCTCCCCGTGGTGGCCGTCCTCGCGACCGTCGTGTTCGCCCGCGTGCTGTTCGAGGCCGGAATCCTCTACGGGGGGGCGGACGCGAAGGCCCTCATGATCGCGGGGCTGCTCGTTCCGCTCTTCCCGTCGCCGGGGCTCGGCCAGCCGGCCGCGCTGGTCCCGGTGACGGCCGTCCTCCCGTTCTCGGTCGACCTCCTGATGAACGCCGCCCTCTTCTCGCTCGCGATCCCGATCGGGATCGGGGCGAGGAACCTCGCGCGCGGACAGCTCCGCTCGATCCGCGGGTTCACGGGGTACACGATCCCGGTCGCGGAGCTGCCGCACCGGTACGTCTGGGTCAAGGATCCGGCGGTCCCTCCGCAGAGGGAGCCGGAGGAGCCGGCCGAGACCTCTTCGGAGGACCGGGAGCGGCGGGCCGTGCTCGCGCGCGACCTCGAGGCGCAGGGCGTGCAGCAGGTCTGGGTGACCCCGCAGGTCCCGTTCCTCGTGCTGATGGCCGCCGGAGCGCTCGCCGCGGTCCTCGCGGGGAACCTCGTGGTCGACCTGATCGCGCTCCTTTGACCTCGGGCGGAGAAAGCTTTTCTCCGCGCCGCTCGTCGGAGGAGTCGATGGCCTCGACGAGCCGCAGCCCGCGTCGCCATCCGATCCGGGTGCTCATCGCGAAGCCCGGCCTGGACGGGCACGACCGGGGTGCCAAGGTCGTTGCCCGCGCCCTGCGAGACGCCGGCATGGAGGTCATCTACGCCGGTCTCCGCCAGACCCCGGAGGAGATCGTCCGCGCCGCGCTGGAGGAGGACGTCGACCTGATCGGACTTTCCATCCTCTCGGGGGCGCACATGACCCTCTTTCCGAAGGTGCTGGCCCTCCTCAAGAAGAACCGGGCCGGGAACGTCCCGGTCTTCGCGGGGGGGATCATCCCCGACGAGGACGCGCGCCGCCTGCGCCGGGCCGGGATCCGCGCGATCTTCGGCCCCGGCGCCTCGCTCGAAGAGATCGTCACGACGGCCCAGAAGCTCGCTCGGGCCCATTCATGAAGGGCTCGGGGAAGCTGCCGCCCGCCGCCCGGGCGGTCGTCGAGGGAGACCGGCGCGCCCTCGCGCGGGCGATCTCGGCGGTCGAGAACGGGGACCCGTCGGCCGACGCCATCCTCAGCGCGATCTACCCCCGGACCCGAAGCATCCCCGTCGTCGGGTTCACCGGTCCCCTCGGGGTCGGGAAGTCGAGCCTGATCAACGCCCTCGTCAGCCTCTTGCGCGCGCGCGGGCGGACGGTCGCCGTGATCGCGGTCGACCCGTCGAGCCCGTTCTCCGGGGGCTCGGTCCTCGGGGACCGGATCCGCTTCGAGGGGCGGGCCGACGACGACGGGGTCTTCTTCCGTTCGATGGCGAGCCGCGGCGCCGCCGGCGGCGTGGCGGCCGCCACGCTCGAGGCGAGCCGGCTCCTCGATGCCGCGGGATTCGACCTCGTCCTGGTCGAGACCGTGGGGAGCGGCCAGGTCGACGTCGCGATCCGCGAGATCGCGAGCACGAGCGTGGTCGTGCTCGTCCCCCATCTGGGCGACGAGGTCCAGACGCTGAAGGCCGGCCTGTTCGAGATCGCCGACGTCTTCTGCGTCAACAAATCCGACCTTCCGGGCGCCGACCTCGCGAAGCGGGACCTCGCGGAGTTCGTCGCGCTCGGCTCGACCGAGGGGCGCTGGTCGCCCCCGATCGTGGGGACCTCGACGCTCGAGACGAAAGGGGTCGACGAGCTCTGGACCGCCGTCGAGGCCCACGAGAGCTACCTCGACGCCTCCGGCGAGCGCCGGGCCGGGGAACGCCGTCGCCTGGCGAGCGAGATCGTCGGCCTCGTGCGCGACCGCGTCGGCCAGGAGCTCACCGCCCGCCTCGAGGGGGACCCGTCGCTGCGGGGGCTCCTCGACCGGGTGGTGGCCCGCTCGCTCGACCCGCGGGCCGCCGCCGACCGGCTCCGACCGAGCGCCCGTCCGAGCCGGTGACGGGGCATGGTCGCCCCGACGCTCTGGGTCGCCGTCGGCCTCCTCGTCTTCGGGGTCGCGATGGCGTACTTCGTCTTCGCGACCTTCCTCTTCGGCGCCGGCTACCAGCCGACCCCCCGCCGCTCGGCGGAACGGATGCTCCGCTACGCGGAGGTCGGGCCGCACGACACGGTCTACGACCTCGGGGCCGGCACGGGAGCGATCGTCTTCCGGGCGGCTCGCACCTATCGGGCGAGGGTGGTCGGAGTCGAGGTGGAGCCGATCCGTGTCCTCGTCCTGCGGCTGCGCCGCCGCCTCGGCCCGTTCGGGGACCGGGTGACGATCCGATGGGGCAATCTCTTTCGGCTCGATTTCCGGCCGGCGACGGTCGTGACGGCCTTCCTCTGGCCGGGGGCGATGGCCCGGCTGCGTCCGAAGTTCGAGGCGGAGCTCCCCGACGGAGCTCGCGTCGTGAGCCACTGCCACCGCGTCCCGGGTTGGACGGCGGCGGAATACGACCCCGAGACCGACGTCTACCTCTACCGCTGGCCGTCCGCGCGGAACCCCCCCGCGGAGAGCGGGGCCGTTACGGGTGGTACTTGAACCAGAACGCGGCCATCACGACGAAGATCGCCAGGATCGCGAGCCCCGCCGAGATCCATCCCACGTAGTCGGTCCGTGCGGCCTCGGGGAGGGGGGCGCTCGCGTCGGCCACGGGCCGGCCGAGCACGTTCCCGGTTTATGTGGGTTCGATACGGACTCCGGTCCGCTTACGGGATGGGCCCGCCGATCACCCCGGTGATTCCGAGGTAGGCGACCAGGACCCCGACGACGATCGCGACGACGAAGACCCCGATCAAGAACGGGAGTGGGACGCGGGTGTCCGGCGGCGACGCCTGCATGGCGGCGGGACGCGCGCCGCCCTTCAAGTACCCGTCGTTCGTGTCGGGGCCCGACCCGGCCTACGCTTCCTTCGGTTCGGCGGGCGGTGCCTTCGCTGCCTTCGCGGTCGTCTTCCCCGCGGGGCGAGGGGATTCGGACTTGGTCCCGGATTCGGACGCGGGGGCGGCCGGCGTTTCCTCGGAGGCGGCGGATTTGGTCTTCTCGGCGTCCGCCTTCTTCTCCGGGGTCGGGGTGACGTACTCCTCGACGATCCGGATCGTGTGCGGGTGGAGCTGCGTGCGAAGGCGGTCGACCACGCGGGGCTTCGCCGCCATCCACGAGATGTCGAACTTCGACCGCTCGGGCAGCTTGAGCGTGATCGTCTTCTCATGGTGCTCGACGCCGAACTCCTTCGAGCGACCGTACTGGAGCTCGACGATCGCGCGCACCTGGTCGGCCGGCGATTCCACGCGCTCGACGACCTTGAACTTACCCCGGACCTTGCGGCCGGCGAACGGCGGGTTGAAATCGACCCGGACCCGGGCCGCCGTCAGGGAGACGACGCGTCCGCGCCGTCCTTCGATGGTGAGCATCGTGCCGATGTCGAGGTGCGCGTCCTCCCGTCGCATCTCGGGGAGGCGCTCGACCTCATGCATCGAGAACAGCTCGATGAGGTTCGGGTCCCGCTCGCCGAACGCCTCGGCGGGCGTGAACTCCCGCTCGACCTCCTCGCCGACCCGGAGGCCCACGAGCGCGTTCTCGATCCCGGTGGGGAAACGTTCGCCGCCGATCTGGTGCGGCCGAGGGCCCCAGGTGAACCCTTCCGGCGTCGGGATCTTCTGTTGCTGCGCCACCTCCTCGCGGGTGGTGTCGAGTAGCTCGGTCTTTCCGCCGGATTCGGCCCAGAGGTCGTACTCGATCCGGACGAGGTCCCCGGCCTTCGTGACGTCGGGGGCCGAAGCGGAGTCGGACGGCATGGCCCCGCCGAATCGGGGGGTAGGATAAGGTTTTCTCGAGGGGGAAGCGCGCGGCCCCCGCCTCTCGGAAAACCCGGGGGCGGGGGTGGCCCCGCCGCTGCGCCCCTCACCGGGCCGTCGGACCGGCGGGGGTGGCCTCGGACGGAGGGCGGCGTTCGAGTCGACGCCAGCGGACCGACGCCTGGACGAGCGCGAACGGTTTCATCGTCGCCTCGACGTACGCGAGCGGATGCCGCACCCGGGTCCGTCGCTCCGCGAGCCGCCCGCGGAGCGCGTCGTTCTTCAGGAGCGACATCGCCATCGCGACCAGGTACCGGTAGCGCTTGCGCGCCCAGCGAACGTAGCTGGTCTCCGCGGTCTTGTCGTGGTAGACCCACGCCTCCGGGACGTAGAGCCCCCGGAGCCCCGCGTTCAGGGCCCGCGTCTCGAGGTCGTGGTCCTCGGCGAACGGGATCCGAGGGTCGAATCCGAGCCGCCGCAGGTCCGGGGTCCGCCACGCCGAGTTCTGAAGCGGCAGGTACGCCGGGCTCGTCGGGACGAGCCCCTCGTAGATCGAGGCTTCCAGCAGGGCATAGTACCGCTCGATCGGGTGCGTGGGGACCCGGAGGGGCCGGGTCGGGCCCCCGCTGAAACTCGCCGCGCCGGCTTCGATCGGACCGACGAGCCGGTCGAGCCACTCGGGCGGGGCGACCTCGTCCGAATCGAGGAACGCGGTCACGTCGGTCGAGAGCCGGTCGAGGGCCGCGGCCCGAGCCGCGACCACCCCACCGGCGAATCGCACGGTGCGGACAACCAGGGAGGGGGCCGCGGCGATGGCGCTCGCGACCAGTGCTTCGGAGGTGGCGGGGTCGGCGACGATGAGCACGAGGTCCGGCCGGCGGACCTGCTGCTCGAGCGACGCGATCGCCGCGGGAAGCCGCGGGTCGTTCCCGACCGCGACCTCGACGCCCACGGTCGTCATCCGTCCTCCCGACGGCGGCCGGGCCCTCCCGACCGGCGTCTCGGTCCCCAACGCGCCAAGGCCTTAATCCCTGAGGCCGCTCCGCCGTCCGTGCGGATTCTCCTCATCGGAGGAGGAGTCCATCCGATTCCCCCGACGGGGTACGGGGCGATCGAGCGGATCCTGACCGACCTGCGCGGCGCCCTCGAGGCGGCGGGACAGGAGGTCGTCGTCGTCAACCGGGTCCGGGGCCGGCGAATGCGCGACGAGTATCCGTTCGCCTGGGAGCTGCCGCGCCTGCTGCGGGGCGAGCGGTACGACGTCCTCCACGCCCACACGCCGGTCGTGGCGAACCGCCTTTCGTGGGGGAACTACCCGTTCGTCTACACCTCGCACTCGCGGCACTGGTACTACCGAGATCGCCTCAGCCACCGATGGGGCTACTGGCTCGAGCGCCGCGCGGTCCGCCGGGCGACGGCCGTGGTGGCGCTGACCCCGACGCTGGCCGACACGATGCACGCGAACGTCCGGGGACCCCTGCCTCCGGTCTCCGTCGTTCCGTTCGGCGTCGACGGGCAACGGTTCGCGCCGGCGTGGGAACGCCGCACCGGACGGCGCGCCCTCGGCGTGGGGGTCGTCGCGCCGTTCAAGCGCTGGCACCTCGCGGCCGCGGCGATCGAGGGGACCGGAGCCCGCTTGCGAATCGCCGGCCCGATCCCTTCCCGCGAGTACGCCGAGACCGTCCGACGGGCCGGGAGCGGAGTCGAGCTGCTCGGCGAAGTGCCGGAGGCCGAACTCGAGCGGCTGTTCGCGGAGAGCGACTTCCTACTGCATCCGAGCTCCGTGGAGGTCCTCTCGGCGACCGTGCTCGAGGCGCTCGCCGCGGGCCTCCCCGTGGTCGGCGGGGCGGCCGTCCGGGACGTCGTGGACGAGGGCGTCACGGGCTGGACCGTACCGGAGCCCCCGGGGGCGCTGGTCGAAGGGATGCGGTCCCACGCCCGGGCGCTCGTCGCGGACGACGCGCTGCGCCGCCGCATGGGCGACGCGGCCCGTCGGGTCGCCGAGGAACGCTACTCGTGGGACCGGGTCGCGGCGCAGCACCTCGCCGTCTACCGGTCGGTCGCCGTCCCCGGGGCGTAGCGGCTCTATCGGACGACGCCCCGCTCCCGCGCGACCTCGTCGACGGTCCGGTCGACGGCCGCCGAGCTCGAAAGCCGGGGTTTCCAGCCGAGCCGGCCGATCTTCTCGACCGAGAGCAGCTGCTGCGGTACGTCCCCTACCCAGCCCCGGCTTCCGCCGGTGTACTCTATCCGAGCGCGACCGCCGTGGACCGCGACCACCTTCTCGGCGATCTCGCGCACGGAGGTCTGATCGTACGAGCCGAGGTTGAAGACGTTCACCGTCTCCGAGGCCCGGTCGCGCGCGACCAACAGCCCCTCCACGCACTCCTCGGTCCGCAGGTAGCTCTTCGACTGTCGCCCGTCACCGAGGACCTCGAGTCGGGTCGGGTCCCGCCGAAGCTTCTCGAAGAAGTCGTAGAAGATTCCGTGCGTCATCCGCGGTCCGATGATGTTCGCGAACCGGAACACCCAGGCCCGGAACCCGTACGCGTGCGCGAACGCCGAGACGAGGCCCTCCGACCCGAGCTTCGTCCCACCGTAGAACGACTCCGGCAGGAGCGGCCCGTACGTCTCGGGTGTCGGGACGACGGTCGGCATGCCGTAGACCGTGCTCGAGGAGGTGTAGAGGAACCGCGGCACGTCGCGTCGCCGCGCGGCGTCGAGCACCCGGAACGTTCCGTCCAACCCCTGGTCGAAGTCGACCCGGGGGTTCTCCGAACCTCGGCGGACGTCGGAGTTCGCCGCGAGGTGCCAGACCTCGGTGGCCCCGGTGAACCGGTCGGCGTACCCGGTAGGTTCCCGAACGTCCGCGACCGTCAGGGAGAGGCGGCCGTCGGTCGAAGGCAGGTGGTCGCGCCGCCCGCTCGACAGGTCGTCGATCACGCGGACCTCGGCGCCCCGGGCGAGGAGGGCCCGGACGAGCGAGGAGCCGACGGCGCCCGCTCCGCCCGTCACGACCGCGGGTCCGCCGCCGGCCTCGGGCATTGTTCGCTCGCGAGTCAGGGAAGCATATATAAAGCGACGGTCCCCTAAACACGGCACCGGCGAGTCCGGTCGGGGAGACGATGCGTACCTACGTCCGGATGACGTTCCATTCCGAGGGCGCAAACCCGCTCAAGGTCCTCGAGACGATGCGCACCCTGGGGTTCGAGGAATCGATGGGAATGCACGACTTCGTATACAAGTGGAAGGACAAGGCCGCGATCGACGATGTCATTCGACTCATGACCGAAATGCACGACCGGCTCAAGGGACTCGACGTCAACTACGAGATCACCACGATCTCGTAACACACGCACCTACGGGACGATGGCCCGCGACAACCTGGACCGCATCGAGCGAATGCTGCTCCAACACCTGTTGGAGCACCGCAGTCAGCAGATCCGGTTCGAGGCGTCGCAGTGGACGACCGAGTTCGGGATCTTCCGCAAGTTCGCGAAGGAGGACCCCTCGGACCTCAAGCAGGCGCTCCGTTCGCTCGAGATGTCCCGGATGGTCTACCGAAGGACGCAGTACGTCGTCGGGTACTCCGAGCCGAAGCACGTCTTCTCGTTGACGCCGAGCGGCCACCGGAAGGCGCTCGAGGTCCAGCGCGAGGACGGCGGGCCGTTCGACGTCGGCGACGGTCCGACGGAGGGCGCGACCTCCGAGGAAGGCCCCGGAGGGCTGTCCCGGGGCGGCTCGTCCACCGGCGCGTAGGGGCGATGGCGGTCCTCGAGGGGCCGACCGTCCGATTGCGACCGCTGACGCCCGCCGACTACTCGGGAGTGTTCTCCTGGTACAACGACCCGGAGATCGTCGCGCCGTTCGACCGCTTCGCGCTCGACACCTACGAAGAGTTCGTCCGCGCGGTCGAGACGGCCGCGGACGACCCGGCGTCGCTCGCCCCCCGCTTCGCGGTCGAGCGCCGGGCCGAGGGCGATGTGGTCGGCGTGGTGGGGTCCTACCGGGCGCATCCCGTGCTGGAGTACCTCGACGTCTGGTACGTGCTCGGGGACCCCCGGGCGCGAGGGCACGGGGTGGGGCGGGAGGCCGTGTCGCTGCTCGTGGCGGAGCTGTTCCGTACGACCCCGGTCGAGCGCGTCGGGGCGACCTGCGACGTCGAGAACGTCGCCTCCTACCGCCTGGTCGAGGGGCTGGGGTTCCGATGGGAGGGGACGCTGCGTTCCGCCCTCTTCCACCACGGTCGATGGCACGACGTCCGCGTCTACGGCATCACGCGGTCGGAGTGGACGGCGCGGACGTCGAAAGGCTGAACGACCACCGCGTCGTCCCGTCGGGTCGGTGGGCGGGGGGCGCGAGACGGACCGCTCCGATCTCGCCCGTCGAGCGCACGTGGGTCCCGCCGCAGGGACAGATGTCGCGGGCGTCGATCTCGACGACCCGCACCGGGTCGACCTGAGGGGGCAGCGGGACGAGCCCGGACCGCTCCGACGTCGGGTTCGCTTCCCACTCAGCGCGGGGGATCAGCCGGATCGACACCGGACGCGGGGACGCGACCGACTCGGCGAACTCGGTCGCGAGCGGGTCGACCGCGTCCGGGGGAAGAGGTCCCTCGAGGTCGATCGTCGCCCCCGAGGTTCCGAGGTTCGCCTTTTGGGTCCGCAGCCGGGTCCGGACGAAGACGAGCGCGCTCAGCAGGTGCTGCGCCGTGTGCAGCCGCATGTGCCGATGACGCCGCTCCCAATCGAGCTCTCCCGCGACTTCGCTCCCGACCGCGAGCCGGCGGACGACGTCGGGAGGAGCCTTGATCCGGTGGTAGACCGACGGACCGGACTTACGGACGTCGACGACCTCGGCCCGACTCCCGTCCGGCAGGAGGAGCACGCCCTGGTCGCTCGGTTGGCCTCCCCCGGTGGGATAGAAGTACGTCCGGTCGAGCACCACCGAGCCCGGCGGCAGCGCCGTGACCCGAGCCCGGAAGGAACGGACGTACGCGGACGGCATGTCCGGCAGGTACGCGAGTTCGGTCACGCCGAGGCCCCACGCCAAGGGCGGTGAAGTCGCTTGCGAACCGTCGGGCCGCAAAGCAACCTTTTTAGAGGGGACCGATGTGTCGCGGCGGGGTTATTCCGTGTTCAAACTCCGCATCAAGATGGAGAACCTCCGCGAGGTCGTGGAGGTCGTCTCCACCCTCGTGAGCGAGGTCAAGCTCAGCATCTCGAAGGACGGCCTCGAGGCGCGGGCGGTCGACCCGTCCCACGTCGCGATGCTCGTCCTCAACTTGCAGAAGGGCGTGTTCGAAGAGTTCACCGGAGAGCCGACGGAGATCGGCGTCGACGTCGAGAAGCTGAAGGAGGTCCTTCGCCTCTCGAAGCCGGGCGACGTCCTCGACCTCCAGTTCGACGGCAAGAACCGGCTGGTCGCCTCGGTCGGACGGCTGACCCGCCAGATGGCGGTCGTCGACCCGGCCGGGATCACCGACCCGAAGGTCCCGAACGTGAACCCTCCGGCGAGCGTGACGGTGAAGACCGAGGACATCCGGCAGGGGATCCGCGGGAGCGAGAGCTTCACCGACCACGTCACCCTCACCCTCGAGGCCGACGCGTTCACGATGCACTCCGAGGGGGACACGGACCGGCTCGACCTCCGCATCCCGAAGGAGAGCCTCACGCGGCTCGACGTGAAGGAGCCGGTGAAGAGCATGTACCCGCTCGACTTCTTCTCGGCGATGGTGAAGTCGATCGCGGCGGAGGAGGCGACCCTCCACGTCGGGAACGAGTACCCGCTCAAGGTCGAGTTCGCGATGGGCGGCGGTCGCGGCGAGGGGCGGTACCTGCTCGCGCCGCGGGTCGAAGAAGACTAGCGCCGGAACGTCCCGCAGAGGGCGGGACGCGGTACTTCTCGCGTCGCCTCCGCTAAGTTCTTAATCGGCCGTCGGTGGCCCCGGCCATGACGACGGTCTCGGAGCGGTCGGTCGCGATCCTTTCGGCGGTGCGGACCCCGATCGGACGGTTCGGCGGGGCGTTGAAGGGGATCCCGGCGACCGGCCTCGGCGTTCACGCGGCGCGGGAGGCCGTGGCCCGCGCCGGGTGGAAGCCCGAGGAGGTCGAGGAGGTCCTCTTCGGGCAGGCGATCCAGGCCGGCGCCGGTCAAAATCCCGCGCGCCAGGTCCTGCGGGGGGTCGGGGTCCCCGACTCGGTCGGCGCCGCGACCGTCAACATGGTCTGCGGGTCCGGGATGAAGGCGATCCAGTGGGGATCCACGGCGATCCGGGCCGGCGAGTTCGACCGCGTGCTCGTGGGCGCGATGGAGAGCATGTCGAACGCGCCGTACCTGCTCCCGGGGGCGATGCGCTGGGGGAGCCTCCCCGGCCCGCACACGCTCGACGACGGCATGCAGCGGGACGCGCTCGTGGACGCCTACGACGAGCACGAGATCATGGGCCTCACCGGCGAGCGGATCGCGAAGAAGCTCGGGTTGACCCGGGCCGAGGTGGACGCCTACGGCCTGCGCAGCCACCTGCGGGCGGCCCGCGCGGTCGCGAACGGGACGTTCGCGAGCGAGCTCGCCCCCGTGCCCGCGGCGATGACGCCCGGGGGGACCGAGCTCGACCACGACGAGGCGCCGCGGGCCGACACGACGCTCGAGAAGCTCGCGCGGCTCAAGCCCGCGTTCGCGCCGGACGGGGTCCTCACCGCCGGCAACTCCTCGAAGCTCTCGGACGGCGCGGCGGCCCTCGTCCTCGCGAGCGCGCGCGAGGTCGAGCGGACGGGCGCGCGACCGCTCGCGTGGCTCCACTCGACCGGCGAGAGCGGCGTCCATCCGCGCGACGTGATGGAGTCGCCGATCCCGACGGTGCGCCGCCACCTCGAGAAGACCGGGCTCGCGCCGTCCGACTTCGACCGGGTCGAGCACAACGAGGCGTACGCCTCGGCCTCCATCGCCGTCCAGCGCGCGTTCGGGTTCACGGAAGCGCAGTTCAACGTCAACGGGGGCGCGATCGCCCTCGGCCATCCGATCGGCGCGAGCGGGGCCCGGGTCGTCGTGACCCTCGTCCACGAGCTCGTGCGCTCGAACGGGCGACTCGGCCTGGCGACGCTCTGCATGGGCGGGGGCAACGGCCTGAGCGTTGTGGTCGAGCGGACGCCGACCTAGCGGAGCGGGATCCCGAGCCGGTCCTCGACCTCGCGAAGGGCCCGCACCGCCGCGGGCCGGTCCCCCCGGGCGATGCCCGGGTGGCTCGCCCACTCGAGCCGGGCGCCGAACTCGCGCAGCCGCGGGATCGTCCGGTCGGTGCCGAGGTTGTCGAGGAGGTCGGCGCGGACCTCCCGCCGCAGGGACTCCGCGGCGCTCGCGCCGATCGGTCCCCCCGCGCCGCCCTCGAGCCACCGTCGCACCGCGGCCTGCACGCGCCGCTGCTCCGCCGTCGCCTCGGCGAGCTCGCTGAACGACCAGGAGAGCCGCTCCGTGAAGCGGGGGCGCAGGAGGTACCACCGGAGCCCGCCCGCGCTCCCTTCCGCGAGCGCGTCGCGGATCGACACGAGGTTCCCCGTCGACTTCGACATCTTCGCCCCGTTCTGGAGGACGAAGGCGGTGTGCAGGAAGTGGCGGGAGAACGCGGTCCCGTTGAGGGCGAGCGCGATCTCGTTCTCGGCGTGGTGGTGCGGGTAGATCAGGTCGAGGCCGCCCCCGTGCAGGTCGACGGGGATCCCGAGGTACTCGCCGGCCATCGCGTAGCATTCGAGGTGCCAGCCCGGCATCCCCCGGCCCCACGGTCCGTTCCACGACGGGAGCGGGGGCTCCTGCTCCTGCCAGACCATGAACTCGCCGGCGGTCGCCTCGCTCTCGGGGAACGGGTGGCCGGGCTCGAGGACGGCGTGGCGGGCGAGCTCGGTCGACACCGGAAAGTTCGCCTCGCGGGGCCGTTCGGGAGGACGGTAGTACCACGCGTCGCCCGACCGATGTACGCGTCCGGTCCTCTCCAGGCGCGCCGCGACCCGCACCATCCGCGGGATGAAGTCGCTCGCGCGCGGGGCCGTGTTCGGCCGCAACAGTCCGAGGGCGTCGAGGTCGCGGAAGAACCCGGCTTCCTCGCGGCGGGCGAGGGCCCGCCAGGTGAGCCCGAGCGCCGCGGCCCGGCGGTCGATCTTCTCCTCGAAGTCGGTGATGTTCATCACGTGGCGGACCGGGATCCCCTCCGCCTGGAAGGTGCGGCGGACGACGTCGAAGTAGAGGTAGGTCCGCGCGTGCCCCACGTGCGCCGGGGCGTAGACGGTCGGGCCGCAGACGTACATCCCGAGCGGCCGCCCGGCCCGTCGCCGGATCGGGCCGAGCCGGCCGGTCAGCGTGTCGAACAGCCGGAACGACATCCGGCCGACGGGGCGCGCGGCGGCCCTTAACGGCTTCGCCGCGAGTTACCCCCCCGCCGCCTCCGGGCGTCCCACCGTCGTCGGGGGACCGTCGCCCGACGGCGGGAGCACCCGACCGGGGCCGAGGGGCTAGGTTGAATACTCTCCTCGGACGTGGCGACGCAACCCGAGGTATGGAGACCCTCTATCTCCTGGTCGAGACCGAGATCGGCCGGCTCGACGAGGTGATCAAGCGAATGCGGTCCGTCCCCGGCGTGGCCGAGGTCGAGGCCGTGACGGGGCCCTTCGACCTGATCGTCAAGGTCCAGGCGCCCCATATCAACGCGGCGCTCGACACGGTCGTCCACCGGATCCGCAAGATCCCGGGCATCAAGTCGACCGAGACCCTGGTCACGGTCGCGACGGGCTGACCGGGACGCGTCGCGGCTCGAACGGTCAAATACTCCGCCGTGGGTGGGTGCCCGATGGTCGCGGTCGGAGAAGCGGCACCCGATTTCGAGGCGCCGAACCAGGATGGGACCCCCTTCAAGCTGTCGTCGTTGCGCGGCGCGCCGGTCGTGCTCTATTTCTACCCGAGGGCCGACACGCCGGGCTGCACGGTCGAATCGAAGGGCTTCCGGGACCTCTACCCCGAGCTGCACGCGAAGAAGGTCCAGGTGGTCGGTGTCAGCACGGACGACTGCCCCGAGCAGAAGGCGTTCCAGCAGAAGTACGGGCTGCCGTTCCCGCTCGTCGCCGACCGCTCCCGGGAGGTCGCGACCCGGTACGGCGTCCTCTCCCCGCGGGGGAACGCGCGGCGGGTCTCGTTCTTCCTCGACCCCCAAGGGAAGGTCCTCGACGTCGTCGACTCCTCCTCGCCCGACGCCCACCTCGAGAGGGCGCGGGCGCGCTTCCTGACGGGCTAGTCGAGCCGGCGCGGCCGGCCCGGCGGGCCGGTTCCCACGCCCGTCGGGGGCTCGCGGGAGGTGGGCGACTCCGGACGTTGTCCGCGGCGGCCCACGACCGCCCAGACCCGGTCCCCCAGCAGCTTGAGGGTGGCCGGGACGAGGTAGGTCCGGACCACCATCGCGTCCAGGAGGACCGCGACCGCGACCGAGAACCCGATCGCGCGGATGAGGGTGAACGAGCCGACGAGGAGCGCGGCGAAGGCGCTCGCGAGGATGATCGCCGCGGCCGTGATGATCCCTCCGGTCCGCGCCACCGCTTCGACGGCCGCCTCGCTCGACGGGCGGCCCCGGAGCCGTTCCTCGCGCACGCGCGTGAGCAGGAAGATGTTGTAGTCGATCCCGAGGCCGAGGACGAGCATGATGAGGAGCGTCTGGACGTAGAAGAAGATCGGGAACCCGAGGACCCGGTCGAACGCGAGGTAGGTGACCGCCCAGGCCCACGAGATCGACAGGCCGATCGTCGCGACCGCCATCAGGGCGAGGATCCAGGAGCGGAGCACGGCGAGGAGCACGACGATCAGGCCGATCGTCACGGCGATGACCAGGAACTCGGTCGCCGTCCGGGTCTGGTCGGCGAGGTCCCGGATCGTCGGCGCCCCGCCGCCGTAGGCGACCGACGTCACCGCGGGATGCGTGCTCGCGTAGGTGCCGAACGACGAGGAGACCGACGTGATCGCCCCGACGGCGCCGGTCGAGAGGCCCGAGTCGCTCGGGACGAGGTCGATGAGGACCGTGCGCCCGTTCGTCCCGAGGTACCCCGAGAGAGTGCCGAGGAGGTTGTCGCGCGTGGCCGGCGCGACCGTCGAGAGGTTGAGCCAGGCGGAGAGCGGGGCGCCGTAGGCGCCGACCGCCGTTTGCGCGCTCGCGATGCCCGAGGTCGAGTTCGCGAGGGAGGTCAGGGCGGCGAGGTCGGTGAACTCGGTCGCGTTCGAGGCGTTCCCGACGACGAGCGGCGAGGCGAAGGTGACGAGCGCGTACGACGGCACCGCGAACCCCGGTCCGAAGTGGCTCGAGAGCTCGTTGAGCCCGTCGGTCGCCGGTTGCCCGGTCGGCAGCTGCGCGTAGAAGTCGTACGAGAGCGGCGCCGTGAGGGCGACCGCGACCAGCGGGATCGAGACGAGGAGGACGATGCCGACCACGGTCATCGGCCGCCGCGCGGTCGCCTTGCCGGCCCGGTAGAAATACGTGTTCTGGTCGCGGAGCCGCGCGCGGACCTTGACCGCGTGCCGGGCGAACCGGTCGCCGGCCATCGGCCAGAAGATCCGCGGGCCGAGGAGCCGCAGGAACGCCGGGATCATCGTCAGCGAGAGGAGGACGGTCGCGAGGACGGCGATCGACAGGACCTCCCCCCAGCCGGCGAGCAGCGACACCCCGCTGAACGCGAGGGCGACCATCGCGATGACCGCGGTCGAGCCGCTCGTGGCGACCGACTGGCCGGCCCACGTGACCGCCCCCACGACCGCGTCCTCCGACGTCTTCCCGTGCAGGAGCTCCTCCCGGTAGCGCGCCGTGAGGAAGATCGAATAGTCGGTCCCGACCCCGAGGACGAAGACCTCCTCGAGCGTGATGGAGGTCGTGTCGACGTGGCCGACGAACGTCCCGATGAGCACCGTGCCCCCGAGCCCGAGGACCAGCGCGATCCCGAGCCCCGCGAAGGTGACGAGGGGCGTGAGCGGGGAGCGGAAGTAGAGCATCGCGATCGCGAGCAGCAGCCCGACGGTGAGCGGCAACACGAGCGCGATCGACTGGTCGACCGACGTGTTCGTCAACAGGTCGAGGGGCGCCGTGCCGGTCTGCAGGTAGCGGATCGACAGCGTCGTGTCGTGGGAGCGGACGACGCCGGGGACGAGCGCGTCGATCCGGTTGAGGTCGGAGAAGACCGGAGAACCGCCGCTCGCGTTCGTCGCGCTGTCGCTGACCGAGAAGCTCACCGAGACGATCGACGCCGTGCCGGCGGAGTCCACGAACGCCGAGGAGATCGCGAGCGGGACCGGGAGCGGCTCGTGCGCGAGCGTCGTGGCCGCCACCGTCGCGTTCGCCCAGGCGGACGCGGGACCCGGGTCCACGACCGCGGAGGGGAACGCCGTCCACACCGAGAGGAGGAACGCCCCGGGCACCCCGGAGGACGGAGCGACCACGTCGACCGTGACCTCCTGCAGGCTCCGCCACGCCGTGAAGTTCTCGACCCCGAGCCCGGCGAGGGTGGCTTCGGCGACCGGCCGGGCCGCGGCCGGGAAGAGGGTCGGCAGGAGCGGCGCTTCGCTGCTGCGCGCCGCGGAGTCGGCGCACGCGACGACCCCGGGCGGGTCGGCCGCGCACCCCGCCGTGGTGTTGAACTCAAGGTAGAAGGCGCCGAGGACGAGCGAGGCCGTGGCGTTCGCGAGCGAGGCGTTCGCCGCCCGGTACGCCGGGTAGTTCGCCTCGGCGGGTGGGGTCCCGTTGGCGACGAGCGCCTGCCACTCCCCGAGGAACCGGGCCGGGGGCCCCCACAGCAGACCCGCCGACGCGTTCACGACCGGCGGGATCGCCTCGGGTCCGGTCACGGCCGCGCGGAGGACGCCGCCCGCGAGCTGGGCCTGGCCGGCGAGATAGCCCGAGTACTCGGTGTAGACGCTCGCGATCCCCGAGACGTCGGCGAGGGAGCGGTCGTTCGCGAGCGCGGCCGTGACGTTCTGGACGACCGCCTGGCCGTTCGCGTCGGTCAGGTTCGGGCCGTAGAAGAGGAGGATCGAGCTGGCGGAGGCCGACGCGTTCGGGAAGAGCGTCGCGAACTCCGCGCTCGCTTGCGCGCTCGGCGAGTTCGTCGGTAGGTTCGTCGCCGAGTTCGTCGTGACGGACCCGAGGAGCGGGAGGAACGGGACCGTGACGACGAGCAGGCCGACCCAGAAGAGGATCGGATACCACGGGTGACGGACGATGAACCGGCCCAGCCGGCCGAACGCGCGGGCCCCGCCCGAGCTGCCGTCCCCCGAGGGCGGGCTCATGGTCGCATCGAACGGGATGGCGAGATAACGCTAGCGTTCCGACCGGGGGGGCTCGGGCGTCACGGGACGCGCCGCGCGGCCGGTCGCGGCGCCCCAACGGGGGGGATAGCGCGACGGGTCGGCGAAGACCCGCGTGTCGCCGACGACCCAGCCGTGGCGCACGGACGCGAGGTCGCGGCTGTCCTGCCGGGCGACGCCGGTCGCCACGAGCGCGCCCGTCCGGTCGACCAGCGCGACGTGCGCCCCCCGGGCGAACGGGCGGGAGACGGAGGCGATGCCCCCGCTCGCGAGTCCCGCGCCGTGGGCGAGCGCGCTCGCCGCGCCGTCGCGCACGACGATCGCCGGGAACTCCTTCCAGACCTCCTCGATCGGGTGCAGGAGGGCGAGGAGCGGCGCGGGGTCGCCGGCGGCCCGGGCCGCCACGGCGTCCGCGAGGACGGTGAGCGGAACGGCGCTCCGCTCTGCGAACGGCCCGTTCCCGACGCGCCGCAGCTCTTCGAGGTGCCCGCCGACCCCGAGCGCTTCCCCGAGGTCGACCGCGAGGGTGCGCACGTACGTCCCCGAGTCCGCGACCACGTCGAGGAGGAGCCGCGGGGGGTCCGCCTCGACCAGGGTGAGCCGGTGGATCGTGCGCACGCGCCGCTCCCGCTTGACCGCCGAGCGCACCGGCGGCGTCTGGAAGATCGGCCCGGTGAACTCCGCGAGGACCCGGTCGCGCTCCCGGTCCGGGACCTCGCCGTGCAGGACGACCGACGCGATGTAGCGCTTCGGGAGGTCGAGGACGAGCGGCAGGAGCTTCAGCGCCGGACCGACGCCGACCCAGAGAAGCCCCGAGACGTTCGGGTCGAGCGTTCCGGCGTGGCCGGCGACCTCGACGCCGAGGAGGTCGCGCGCCCACGCGGTCACCTGGTGCGACGACGGCCCGCGCGGCTTGTCGAGGAGGAGGAACGCTCCGGCCCGGAGCCGCTCCCCGACCGGGTCGGGCGGGGCGCCGCTCATGCGCGGAGGCCCGGGTCGTGGGACCGGACGAACGCCACGATCGTCCCGGCGACCTCCGCCGGCCCCTGGGAGGTCGAGTCGACCACGAGGTCGCCGGTCTCCTCCGCGAGGTCGATCCCGTAGTCGCGGCGGTAGCGCCGCCGCTCGCTCTCCTCGCGGGCCCGCACACGCGCGCGGGCCTCGTCGAGCGACTGTCCGTCCCGCGCGGCGACGCGACGGACGCGCTCCTTCTCGGCCGCGGTCACGACGACCGCGATCGCCGGGATCCCGTGCCGGCGGCAGAGCACGCCCTGGATCCGGCCCTCGAGGAGGCGCCCGGGGGTCGCGAGCGCCTGCATCGCCGCGTCGACGTCCCGGTCGACCTCGGGGTGGCCCTCGGCGTACCGGTTGAACTCCTCGACCGAGAGACCGCGCGCCTTCGCCTCCGCGCGGAAGACGTCCCCCGCCGAGCGGTACTCGAGGTTGAGGGTCTCCGCGACCCGGCGCCCGGCGGTCGACTTACCGCTTCCGGGGGGTCCCCCGATCGTGACGACGGACCGGATCACGACGTGCTCCGGGACGGCCCCGGGACCGGCGGGATGGGAGGAAGGTCGTTGCGCTCGGCGTACCGGCGCAACCAGTAGTTCTTGAGGATCCGACGGAAGATCATCGACGTCGGGACGGTGTAGAGGCTGAAGATCACGAACCACCACGGGATCGGCAAGGTGCCGACGTGGGCGTAGAGGTCGATCATCGTCCCCCCGAGGTTGATCGTCTGCTGCGCGGTGGACGCCGCCGCGATCACGAGGCCGACCCAGGTGTAGAAGAGAATGAGGAGGAAGTAGGTGATCGCCATCCCCTTGAACTGCTCGATCGAGATCTCGCCCGAGAGGCGCGTGAGGCGCTCCTGGTGCGGCTTGAGCGCGGCGATCCGGTCCTTCTTCCCGGAGCGGATCGCCTCCATCTGGACCTTGCGGAAGGCGGCGCTCCATTTCTGGACCCGCGCCTGCTTCACCCAGTCGGTCGTGTAGTTGTACGCGAGCGCGGTGATGAACATCTCGATCGCCCCGACGAAGGCCATCGTGAGGAGGATGTAGTTCGACCCGAACCCGATGAGGTAGTAGAGCGGACCGGTCTGCGAGCCGCTGATCCCCGGCGTGTGGCAGAAGCTCGTGTTGAAGCCGGTCGCCCCGGCCGGGTACGTCCCGAGCGCGCAGGCGATGCCGTTCCGCGCGGTCGTGTCGATCAGCATCCAGAGGCCGAGCATCCCGAGGAAGACGTAGAGGAACGTCGAGAACTTGAACTGCGGGCGGACGTAGGGCTTCCGCGGCGGCCCCGCCTCGGGGAGGGGCGGGGCGGTCTCCTCGGCCGCCTCCGTCGTCGCCGGGGACTCGTCGGTCCCTTCCTCGCCCTGGGCCTCGGCCTCCCAGGCGCGGGCCTCGTCCTCGCTCGCCCCGGAGGTCGGGAGGGGCGCCCCGGAACCGCTCACGCCGACTCGCCTCCGAGGAACCGGCGGAGCAGCGGGTTCATCTCCATCAGCTGCTCGCGGCCCATCGCCTCGTAGAGGTTGATGATGATCCC
>JASHYY010000013.1 GCA_030042815.1 Thermoplasmata archaeon
GTTCCCCTGGAAGATGTTGCCGCCGGTCATGCCGAGCGTCGTCTCGATGTCGACCGGCGAGACGATCTGCCAGCGCCGGACGACGTCGCGGATGTTCGGCGCGTACTCCTGGAACGTGTCGAGGATCCGCTCGGCGGCGGTCGGCTTGAAGTCGTCCCACGACCCGTCCTTGAGCTCGTAGGGCGCGTACTGGACGAAGCAGGTCATCGTGTGCTTGCCCGGGGGCGCCATCCCGGGGTCGAGGATGCTCTGGATCTCGCAGTCGATGAACGGGTGGTCGGAGAAGCGGCCGTACTTCCCCTGGTCGTACGCCTTCTCGAGGTACTCCATCGACGGGCAGAGCTCGTTCGCCCCGCACAGGTACTGCGCGTACTGGCCGTCCGGGACCGCGGAGAACTTCGGGATTGCGTCCAGCGCGGCGTTGAACTTGAGCGCGGCCCCGCGGCTGCGGATCCGGGAGACCTCCCGCACGACCTCCGGGGGAACCGACTCCCGGGGCAGGAGCTGGAGGTAGGTGTGCTGGGCGTCGAGGTTCGAGGCGACGACCCGGGACTCGACCGTCGCGCCGTCCTCGAGCCGGACGCCGGTCGCCCGTCCGCCGTGCACGACGACCTCCTTCACCGCGGCCCCCGTCCGGATCGTCGCGCCGAAGTGCTCGGCCGACCGGGCGAGCGCCTGGGTGATCTGTCCCATGCCGCCCTTCGAGAACCCCCAGACCTGGCGGCTCCCCTCGAGGACCCCGATGTTGTGGTGGGCGAGCACGTAGGCGGTCCCGGGGGTCCGGGGCCCGACCATCTCTCCGATGACCGCGCTCGTCCCGAGGGCGACCTTGAGCTCCTCGCTCTCGAACCATTCGTCGAGGAAGTCCTGCGCGCTCAGGAGGAACAGCGAGCGCACGAGCTCCTCCGCCTCGGTGCCCGGGAACTGGCCGACGAGGTCCCCGAGCGGCACCGGCGGGGCGAGCAGCAGCGGTTCGACCAGGTCGAGGACCCCATCCCAGAACTCCTCGTACTTCGGGAACGCCCTCGCGTCCTTCTTCGAGAACCGTTCGATCTCCCGGACGGTGCGGTCCGTGTCGTTCCACTGCACGAGGGCCCGCCCGTCGGGGAACGGGTAGAACCCCTGCGGGTCGTACAGGATCGTCTCGTAGCCGAACCGGCGGAGCTCGAGGTCCTCGACCACCGGAGGCCGCATCAGGCCCGCCACGTAGGAGAACGTGTTGATCCGGTACCCCGGCCACGGTTCCTCGGTGACGCACGCGCCGCCGACGATCGGCCGCCGCTCGAGGACGAGCACCTTCGCGCCGGCCTTCGCGCAGTAGGCGGCGGTGACGAGCCCGTTGTGCCCTCCGCCGACCACCACGACGTCGTAGCGCGCCATCGGGACCGGCGGACGGACGGGCAGGGGGGATTTAATCCTCGTCTCGGCCGAGGAGCGGCCTTCGCCGGGCCTCGGCCGGCGAACAGGTTTTTCCGCGGAACGGCTGCCGGTCCGGGGAGGGACCGGGACGCCCGACGTCTGGGACGCGATCATCGTCGGAGCGGGCCACAACGGCCTCACCGCGGCCGCCTATCTCGCCCGCTCCGGTGCGAAGGTCCTGGTCCTCGAACGCCGACCCCACGTCGGGGGGGCCTGTGTGACCGAGGAGACCTGGCCCGGCTTCCACCTCAACACCTACGCCTACGCCGCCGGCCTGCTTCGGCCCGAGATCGTCCGGGAGCTCGAGCTCGCCCGCTTCGGGCTCCGTACGATCCTCTTCGACCCCCAGATGTTCCAGCCATTCCCGGACGGCCGTGCGCTCCGGATCTGGACCGACGCCGGCCGGACGGCGAAAAGCCTCGAGGCGTTCTCCCACCACGACGCGGTCGCCTACCCGCGGTACCAGGCGTTCTGGGAGCGGGTCGTCGAGCGGCTCGAGCCCGTCCTGCTCGGCCCGCCGCCCCCCCTCGACCAGCTCCTGAAGCTCGTGCCGGGCGAGGAGGGCGAGCGGATGCTCCGGGACCTGATCCTGCGCAGCGCCCGGGACGTGCTCGACGGCTGGTTCGAGTCGGACGAGCTCAAAGGGACCCTCGCGATCAACGCGGTGATCGGCTCGTTCCTCGGCCCCTCGACCCCCGGCTCGGCGTACGTGCTTGCGCACCATAGCTTCGGGATCCTGGACGGCCACCGGGAGGTCTGGGGGTTCGCCGCCGGCGGCATGGGGTCGATCACCCGGGCGCTCCACGCCGCCGCCCAGCACGCCGGGGCGACGGTCGCGACCGGCGTCGGGGTCCGCCGCCTGCTGGTCCGCGACGGTCGCGCGGTCGGGGTCGAGACCGAGCACGGGGAGTCGCTGCACGCCCGGGCGGTCGGAAGCAGCCTCGACGCCCGACGGACGTTCCTCGAGATGACCCCGCCGGACGCCCTCCCGAACGAGTTCCGGAACCGGGTCGAGAAGATCCGTTACCGCGGCGCCCAGGTGAAGTTCAACGCGGCGCTCGACCACCTACCCGAGTTCCCGGCCGCCCCCGGAGCCCCGAGCGACGCGCACCGGGGCGCGCTCGAAATCGCTCCGTCGCTCGACTACCTCGACCGGGCGTACGACGAGGCGAAGTTCGGACGCTTCTCCGAGCACCCGTTCCTCGAGACCCTCTTCCAGAGCGTCCGGGACCCTTCCGTCGCCCCGCGGGGAAAGCACACCATGACGTGCTTCGTCCAGTACGCACCCTACTCTCTGAGGGGGTCGACGTGGGAGGAGGCGAAGCCCGCCGTCGCGGAGACGATCCTTGGGACCCTGGAGGAGCGGGCTCCGGATATACGTCAGGCCGTCCACCGGTACCAGGTCGTCTCCCCGGTCGATGTCGAGCGGGAGCTCGGGCTCACCGGTGGCAGCATCTTCCAGGGAGACATCACGCCCGACCAGGTCCTCGGCTTCCGTCCGGTCCCCGGCTGGTCGTCGTACCGGACCCCCCTGCCCGGCCTCTATCTCTGCGGTGCCGCGGCCCATCCGGGCGGCGGGGTGCTGGGCGCCCCCGGCCGGAACGCGGCCCAGGTCATCCTAGCGGACCTGCGTGGGTCGAGCGGGACCGCCCAGGCCGAACCGCCCCCGAACCCGCGCCACTAGAATTCATCGGAGAAATGGTTGGCCCGGGGGACCGGTTGCACCGGTCCCCCGGGCGCCGTAGGGTTCCCGCTTACGCGGATGCTGAGTCGGGGACCGCCTCGGACTCCGACTCCGCCTCTCCGGGGGTGCCGAACACCCGCCAGAATCGCCCCCGGCCCGAGCGGCCCGTCGCCTTCGGAGCGGCGGACCGACGAACCTGGGAAGCCACCCAGGCAAGGTCCTCGTGCGGGAACTCGCAGGCAGCGAACTCCCTAACGCCGACCCCCCCGAAGAGAGAGTCCGCGACGCGGTTGGCTCGGACGATCTGATCCGCCAGCATGCTCTCCCTCCTCGGTCATGGTCGCCCTACCAGCCCGGCAGGGGTACATAAGCAAGCTGTCGCTCAGGAAGGAATATTTAGCAGGTTTCGTGGGCGAAAGGCGGGCGTGCGAGCCTGTCGCACGAAAAACCACGGAATAAACAGGAACTGTTAGACTATAGCATGCTACAATGTATATATTTTAGCTCGAGTCGCTACAAGGCGTTCCAAAACGGGTCGGGCCCGGCCGCTTCTCAGGACGCCTCGGGGTCGGTCATGACCGCGATGTCGATTGCCTGCTCCGCGATCTCCGACGTATAACCCCCGCACCGCAGCAGGCTGTCGACGACCCCCCCGAGCGCGAGCAGCTCCTCCCCCCTCTTGGAGGCGACCCGGTGGGAGAGCTGGTCGATCAGCTTCTGGTGGGCGGTCTTCGCGTCGATCGCCTCGTTGGCGAGCGCGATGTTCTTCGAGACAAGGGCGCTGAACGCCTTGTCGAGCAGGGCCACGAGCGACGACCGGGCGTCGTCGATCTCCTTCGCGAGCTTCGGGTCGAGGCCCTTTCCGTCGACGAGCGTCGGGTACGCGGCGGCGATCCGCTGCGCGTGGTCCCCGATCCGCTCGAGGTGCTTCGCGATCAGGAGGTACCCCGTGATCGCGGAGGCGTTGCCGTTGGGAGCGGTCGGCTGTAGGGGATGGATGTGGGTCAGGTGGTACTGCTTCGCGACCATCCAGTAGAGCCGGTTCACGTCCTGGCCGCGGAGCTCGACGTCCCGCGCGAGGCTCTCGTCGGACGTCTTGAGTGCCGTGACCGAGTCCTCGAGCATCGCCCGGACGGTGAGCTGCATGCGTCGCAGGCACTTCTCGACGCTCAGGTCGGAGGCGTCCGAGAGGTCCTGGATCGTGAGCGAGTTCCGGGTCTCCTCGATGACCTCGGGACCGATGACGAGGCGGCAGAACTCGCGGGCGACCCGCCGGGCGAAGGCGGCGCTCGAGGGCGGATACCGTATCTCGATGAGCCCGAAGCCGGAGACGTACGCCCCCACGAGCTTCCGCAGGAGGTGGTCCCGGTTCTCCGTGTCCCGCTCGTTGAAGATCTTCCGCCGGACCTCGGGGCGCTCTCCCGTGCGCGGGCGGATCGCGACGGAGCCGTCGTTCGCGGTCTCCAGGAACACGGTGTCGCCGGCCTTGAGGCCGGCCGAGATCACCCACCGCTTGGGGAGCGAAACGAGGTACGTCGAGCCGCCGGCCAGCTGCAACTTCCGTCCTTCCATCGAGGGCATCGAAACCGTTGACGAATTACGGAGACTTAAGCGTTTGAAATATAGACTATGTACGGCATACCGCAGGTCCGTAAATCTCGGAAACAGGGGCCCCGGCACCGCCCGTTTCGGCCGGCCGCCCGCGTTCCGCCGATCCCGGCGCCAGATAGAGGTAGACGTCGGCCTCGGCGTCGTACTTCGCGGGAGTCCACGTGGGGATCGCATGGCACCGGCTGACGATACGGACGCCGGGCCTCAGCTCCTCTTCGAACTTCGGCCGCAGCCTTGCCATCGCCCCCGGCCAGAGGAACGCCGAGACGACGGTCGCCTCGCGAAGGTCCACGTCGAACATGTTCTCCCGGGTGATCTCGATCCGGTCCGCGTGGGGACCGAGCGCGCGACGGATTCGCAGCAGCAGGACGCGGAGCGGCTCGATCTCGACGGCGTAGACCCGCGCGCCCCGTTCCCGGGCCGCGGGGAAGGTCACGGAACCGATGCCGGCGCCGAGCTCGAAGAGGTAATCGTTCGACCCGAGGTTCGAGAGATGGAACATAGCCTCGACCGAACGGCGGGGCGCCCCCTGATATCCCGCGCCGAAGAGGAACGAGGACATCCAGA
>JASHYY010000133.1 GCA_030042815.1 Thermoplasmata archaeon
GAGAAGGCGGGAGCGCTCGGAATCATGAGCATCCCGACCTTGCTGTTCTACAAGCAGGGCAAGCTCGTCGACCGGATCGTCGGGGCGTATCCCGAGGAAGTCATCGACGAGCACATCCGCCGCCTGCTCTGACTGGCCCGCCCGGGGCACGGGCGCCACCGCCCGGGGGCGGTCGGCGCGCGTCGTCCGAGGAGACCCGAGCCGTTTAGTCCCGCGGGCGTAGGAGGTGCGCGATGAGCGCGGCCCCCGCCGAGCAGCAACTGGCGCGGTACACCTTCCAGCGCAAGCTGGACGAGATCGCCGCGTGCAAGGGCCGGGCGACCGAGCTGATCTCGCTCTACGTTTCGCCGACCAAGCAGGTCTCCGATGTCATGTCGTACCTGCGCAACGAGTACGCCCAGAGCTCCAACATCAAGAGCCGGACGACCCGGAAGAACGTGATGTGGGCGATCGAGTCGCTCATGGGCCGGGTCCGGCAGTTCAAGGAGCCTCCCGCGAACGGCGTCGCCTTCTTCGTCGGGAACCGCGCCGTCGGCGCCGACAAGTCGGAGCCCGTGACGTTCATCGTCGAGCCGCCCGAGCCGCTCAACACCTACCTCTATCGGTGCGACTCGTCGTTCTTCCTCGACCCGCTGCTCGCGATGGTCCACGAGCCGGACACCTGGGGCCTGGTCGTGATGGACCGCGCGGAGGCGACGCTCGGGCTCCTGCGCGGAAAGCGCATCGACGTGCTCCGCAACAAGCAGTCGCTCGTCCCGAGCAAGCACGGTCGCGGCGGGCAGTCGGCCCACCGGTTCGAGCGAATGATCGAGCACGCCGCCCACGAGTTCTTCGTGAAGATCGGCGAGATGTCGACCGAGCTGTTCCTTCCCCGCAAGGACGTCCTGAAGGGGATCCTGCTCGGCGGGCCCGGGGCCACGAAGGAGTACTTCTACAAGGAAGGCTACCTCCACTACGAGCTCCAGCAGAAGGTCGTCCAGCCGCTCTTCGACACCGGCTACACGGACGAGTACGGCCTGAAGGAGCTCGTGGAGAAGGCCACGCAGACGCTCCACGGGCTCGAGATCACGGAGGAGAAGAAGGTCGTCCAGCGGCTGCTGAACGAGATCCGCAAGGCGGAAGCCGGTCTCGCCGCGTACGGCCCCCGCGACGTGAACCACGCCCTTGAGATCGGCGCGGTCGCGACGCTGCTGATCTCCGAGGGACTCCGGCAGCAGCGAGTGACGTTCCGCTGCACCTCCTGCGGCCACGAGTTCGTCCGTACGCTCCCGGACGCCGAGGTGGACGCGGTCCTCGACGGGCCGTGCCCGAACTGCCGGCAGCGGAGCCTGACCGAGTCGACCAACGAGGACTACGTCGAGAGCCTCTTCCGCCGGGCGGCAGAGTCGGGCGCCGAGGCGCGGCTCATCTCCACGGAGAGCGAGGAAGGCGAGATGCTCCAGAAGGCGTTCGGCGGGATCGCGGCGCTGCTCCGCTACCCGGTCGTCTCGCCATCGGCCGGCCGTCCCCGGGCGAGCCCGTAAACGGACCGCGGCCCGGTCCTCCCGGCGCGAGCATCGGGGGCGCCGGGTCGCTACCAGAGATGGTCGAGCGGGTCGTCCTCGGCAGGCGGGGCCGCGGGGCCCTCGGGAGCGCGCGCTCCCGGCCGGGCCCCGGCCGCGCCGGGCGGGTAGAGCGTGGAGTTGGGATAGACGGGCGGCGGGACGCGTCGGCGTTCCGCGACCAGGACGATCGCGAGGACGGCAACGACGACCACCACGACGCCGACCACGACGACATCACGGACGAGGTTCCCGAGCACCGGGGTGCTCGCGGGAGCGGCCGGGCAGCCGACGCCGGTGGTCAGGCACTGCTGGTTCGTGGCCGCCTCGCCGGTCGTCTGCGGCACCCCCTGTAGGGTCTCGCTCGCGATCGGGTCGGTCGCCGTCGCGACCGCCGGGGCGAGGCCCGAGGCAGTCGAGCCGAGCTCCGTCGCTCCGGGGTTCGTCGCGCCCGCCGTGTAGAGCCAGCTCGAGGCCCCGATGGCGAGGCCCGCCGCGGACGGCGCCGCGTCGAGATAGTTCATGGTGACGGTGGTCGAGCCGTTCTGCTCGGCGGTCCACGGGTTGGAACCGCCGCTGAACAGGTCGACCTGGGACGGGATCAGAATGAAACCCTCCCGCACCGAGAACGGACCCGAGACGACGATCCGGACGGCAGGGAACGACATCCCGTTGAACCGGACCGAGTTGCTCGGGTTGAACGACCCGGTGACGTTGACGGTCCCGGAAGGCGAGACCGTGAACTGTCCGGAGTTCGGACCGATCGTGCGGTTGACGAGGGGCCCGATCGCGCGATAGTAGTAGGAGTAGGAGGCGACCCCGGAGGCGTTGAACGCCGCGGAGGAGGTCCAGTTCTGGGCGCTCGCCAGATCGAGCGGAAGGAGGCCGAGGGGCGACGCGAACGACACGTTCGCCTCGCTCGACACCGCGGCGCTCAGGTACTTCGAACGGTCGACCAGGTGCGTCCCGAGAAGGTTCGGGAGCGCGGACTCCGCGCGCTCCGTGACGTTCGCCTCGAGGGTCGAGCTCGAGTTGAGCAGGGCGATCGCGACCACGGGCTGACCGTTCTCAAGGACCGTACCTTGGGTGGTGAAGTTCGCGAACGAATTCGTGACTTCCCAGGCGTGGTAGCTCAGGTTCGCGTACTCCGTCGGGGCGGAGCAGGAAGGGGAACAGAATTCGACCGAGAAGAGGACGCCCATCGTTCGCTCCACGGAGAGCTCGAAGTTGGGGTCGGTCGACGTCGGCACCGACACCTCGGTCACGTTCACCTGGTAGCCCACGGTGGAGGTTCCTTGGTAGACCCAGCCGCTGGCGGCGATCAGCGGTCCGACCGAGATCGTGCGCACCGCCCCGTAGAGCGCGTTCGCCGGCGACGAGCCGCTCGAGGACGGAGCGGGGGCCGCGACGGCGGCGCCGATCCCGCCCAGGACCAATACCATGAAGACCGCGAAGGCTACAGTGAGGGCTGCCGTGAGCTGCCGCGCGTTCGTCCGCATCGTCCGTCGTGCTCCCGAGGAGGGATCCTCGTCCTTCTCGATGAGAAACCTCGCTCTTAAGGCGAAGTTCCGCTCGGTCCGGCGGGCGTTGGACGCCGTGCTACGGTGTCGCAACCAGGGGGTAATCGCCCGGTGCGGGCACTGACCGAGTCCGAGGCCCGCGTCATCGCGGTGCTGCTCGCGGCGCGCCCGGACCGGGAGCGGGACCGCCTGCATCAGATCGGGGTCCCCCGCTCGACGTACCACGCCGTGCGGAAGCGGGCGTACGACGAGGGGTGGCTGCGAGACCGGTACATCCCGCACCCCGTGCCGCTCGGCCGGCCGTACGTGACGGTATGGGTCGCCCGACCGTTCGCGGACCGGGTGGAGGAGTTCGTCTCGACGGTGGCGGCCGACCCCGGCGACGTCCTGCTCTGGACCGGGACCCAGATCGCCGTCGCGGTCTTCTTCCACGCCAAGCCGACCGACGCGCGCCGCCTGGGGGAGAAGGTCGTCGCCTCCCGGCTCGCCGCCGCGCCGCTCGTGGTCACCGCCCGCGTAGACAGCCCGACCGTCCCGGTCTACTTCGACTTCGAGGGCCTCTGGTGCCACCTGGCCGGGCTCGAAGGCACTCTAGCCTATCCGCACGGACTCGGCGGCAGCGGAGAGCCGGATCCCGAGGACGGGGCCCCGGGGGTGACTCCGCACCAGACCTGGGCGATCGGAGAGCTCCTCCGCCGGCCGTTCGTCGCCCAGGAGCAGGGCCGCGGGGGCCATCTGGTCGGGCCGTTCGGTCTTCCGTTCTCGCAGCGGAAGCTGTTGATGCGGGGCTGGGTGACGCATCGTACCCTGCTCGACCCCGCCCGCCTGCCCCCGTTCCAAGGAAAATCGGCCGACCAGATCGTCTTCGTCTCGGGCACGCCGCGGGCGGGAGCACGGCCGGAGGTGCTCTTCGCGACGCTGACCCGGGAGTCCCGGGTGTTTCCGTTCCTCTTCGCCGTGGACGCGGACCGCTGGCTCCTCGGCGCCCTGGGCGGTTCCAACCCCGCGAGCCCGGAGGCCCGGGGGGGCCGCCGGCCCGTGTTGCCCACCGTGCGGGAATACCTCGAGGGGATCGAGATCGCCCAAGAAGCGGCTTCGGGGTTCGTTTCCCCGGTGGACCACCGCTACGACCGCCTGGTCGCCGCGACCACGACTGCCCGCTCGGCGAAGTCCTGATATCTCCGGGAAGCCGAATCGGGAAGGGCGCGTAGCCTAGTCTGGATAGGGCACCGGGTTCCTAACCCGGCGGTCGAGGGTTCAAATCCCTCCGCGCCCGCTCCGTCAGGCGCCGGCCCCTCCAAACGTCGAATCGCCCCCGGAGCCGTTCGACCCGATCGTCGACCCGCCGTTCGTGGATCTCGCCCTCCGGCTCGCGGAACGCTCGCGGCTCTCTCTCCCCTCCGCCGACCGCGAAGCTGAGCCAACCCCTTCGGTCCCCGGGCAACCGGGGACCTCTTCTTTCGATCGGTGCGGCTGCGCTGCCCACCGCCGGTCTCATGGCACCAGGCTCGGGCCCCTCCCGCACGACGCGCGCGCCGCCCGCGAGGAGCCTCTCGCATGACCGGAGAGGGGTACCCACCGTCAGAGTCCAACCCTGCCCCGGACCCACGACCCCTCCCCAACCCCCCGTACTCCCCCCGGTTTCCCCCCGGAAACCCCAGTCTCGGTGCGGGTGCAAGCGTACCCCGCGGACCTTCGTGCCCTCCGTGCCTACATTCGAAGGCTTGAGCGGGGCGGCCTCGTCGGGTCCCGGGGCACCTACGAGAGCGGCCGGCGCATCGGCGGCCGGCCCCCTGTCGCCGCGGAGGCCTTGCGGCTGCTCCTGCGCAACGCAGGCGTCATTTCCCCGCCCCCGCGCGCGTCGCGAGTCCAGGAGCGGGCCCGGCGGGTCGACGAGGCGGCCCGGGTGGGCTTCGGGAGGCTGTATCGGCGCGTTGGGGAGACACGAATCCTCGCGTACCCGCGGATCGAGCCCACCGTCGCCGCGGTCTCCGGGGCCGACCGCCCGATTCGCAGGTGGCAGGCGACCGCTCACTTCTGCGAAGCCCGGATCCTCGCACCCTACCAGGTCTCCGGGGACCCGCCCCGGCCCCGGCTCTTCGGGGCCGCAGTGCCGGGCCTCGTTCCCGAGCTCTACTTTGGCTGGGGGCCAGCAACCTGGCAGACGACGCTGGACGCATCCGCTGGGGGCGACGAATGAGCGGCGGAACGCCCGCCGTCCGCTGGCAGCTGATCGCGGAGTACCGGTCAGCCCACCCGGTCTCGCCCCTCGAGCGCCGAACGCAGCTGCTCGAGAGGATCCTCCGGGGCCACGCCGAAGGGCAGGACTGGGTGCCCTACCGAAGTCTCCAGTGGCTCGCCCAGGTTCTAGGGGTGTGCGGAGGCACTCAAGTCGGGTACGACTCGTGGTACGAAATCCTCCCGAACGGTCCGGTGCCCTGCTTCAGCGTCTCGGCAGGCGATTCGATGACTGCGGACAGTGACTATCCTTTGGGGGAGTACTACGAGGGGCTAATCGACTGGACAAACGATAACTTCTGTGACGCGACGGACAGTCAACTCCCGGCTCCGCAATATCAGGAGTTGATGACCGAAAATCCGTGCTGCTACGACGGTTCTCCCTACGCGACTCCTAGCTTCCCGGAATTCACCTTCTCGGGCGAGTTGTTGACATCGGGAGGATCCGACTTGAACACTTGGAGCCCGGACCGTTGGCTTCAAGCTCTCAGTGTTCAGATTGACAACATTGAGTATCCGTGTGATGACGTTAGCTGTTTTTCTGTGTCATTTAGCTAGCAACATCGATTAAGTCTATGTGATAGGGCGCGGATACTCGAATTAGGCTACGAGGACGAATGGCTTACATGAAGCGCCCAGCTCTCGACGTTCGTCGTGCGATCGGCGTACTTCTCGGATTGGCTCTCATAGGAGTCGGGTTCTTCGTCGCGGCTACGGCCGCAGGTGAGCTACAGTGCTGTACCATTCCCCCGCCGCTGTGGCTGGCTTTCGTGTTCGCGGTAACTCCGATAGTGTTCGGCTCAATCGTGCTCGCAGTTTCGTTGGCGCTCCTAGGGGCTGCCCTTATCAGCAATGCCACCCCAGAACGTACTGCTTGGGGACAGTGCCGAGTCGATTTTGCGATTGCAGTTTCAAGGAACCTGTTGTTGTTGCTGGGCTCGGGATTAGCTATCGTCGGTCTCCTGTTTTCGTCGGCATTTTTCTACGGATGCGGAAGCGCAGTTTCCTGTCAACAAGTCCCCATACGCCCTGCGGAACTCTCCGCTGCGGCCAACCTCTGTTACGCCGGAATCGTGTTGCTCGTTCTGGCTGGCGTTCCTCAGGCTCTAGTTCTGATTCGAAGACTACGGACAGCAACACAATTCATGCCGGGGCATGAATCCACGAGCTTTGGTCTCGGAAAATGACTTCGCTTATCAGAGGGACTCTCTCCTTAGCTCGGGCTCCGGACGATCCACCCCCGTGCCAGCGACGTGAGCCAAGATTGCCTTCAGAACGGAGGAGTCCCTTCGATCAATGGCGTAGCCACGCTGGTGTCTGAAAGCTCGCTTAGAATCCACGACCGCGGGTCGTCCCAGAAAGATCCAGCCGTCCGCTCTGACGGGCGTGGTTTGAACGGCATGTCTCCCCGAAACGGTAGCTTCCAAGAGGGTCGCTCTCCATCAGCCAACGTTCGAGTCGGCTCAAGCGATGATCGGAGCGCTCATCGCGGTCCGCCCTCGACCCCGCGGGTCGCAGATAAAGCCCGCGCGGGGCCTGTCTCCCCCGCGAGCATTATCGCGACACGGCCGCCCTCGTCGCTCGAACCGCTCCTCGGGCGGCCTCCGCGCTCACTCCGTGTCGATGACCGCGATGAGCGCGCAAAGCGCCTCCGAAACCCCTTCGATCACGGCCGAGACCGCGACCGCCCGCACCGTGCTCCTGCCCGGGAGCCCCGCGACCTACGCGAACCGCGCGTACCTGCGCGAGCTCGGCCTCCGCTGGGATCCCGCGAACCACCGCTGGCACGGGACGACGACCACGGATCGTGTCCGCGAGCTCCGCGGCCGGCTCGGACTCGAGGTGCGCTGCTTTGGCGACCTCGAAGCGCCTCCGAAGGACCCG
>JASHYY010000134.1 GCA_030042815.1 Thermoplasmata archaeon
AGCGTCGTCGCCCTCTCGGCGGGAGTCGCGGCGGTCACGCGCTCCGACCTCGCGGTGCTGATCGCGGGCTCGGCGTCCGTGGCGGCCGGCGCGCTGTCGATGGCCGCCTCGGAGTACGTTTCCGTCAAGGCGGAGCGCGACGCGCGGGCGGCGCAGGAGCGGATGGAGGCCGAGGCGGTCGCGGCGGCGCCCGCCACGAAACGCGCTCAGCTCCTGGCGGCGTACCGGGAGAAGGGCCTTTCGTCCGACGAGGCGGCGAAGGTCGTCGCCCGCCTCGAGTCCGACACGCCGCGATACCTCGCGGCGCTGATGGCGGAGCGGTACGGGGCGTCACCGGCGGAGGACGAGCGGCCGGGCCGCCAAGGGTTCCTCACGGGGATCTCGTTCGCGCTGGCGGGTACGGTGCCGCTTCTTCCGTTCCTCCTGCTGGGGATCCCGGCCGCCGTCGTCGCGTCCGTGGTGGCCACGGCCGTCGCCCTCTTCCTCGCCGGGCTCTTCCGCGCGCTCTCCTCGCTCCATCCGTTCGTGCGCAGCGGCCTCGAGATGGTGGCCGTCGGCCTCGGCGCGGCGGCCGGAACGTACCTGATCGGCCTCCTGATCGGCGGCGTCGTGGGCTAGCGTCGAGCCGCCGGCGCGCGTCCCGCCGACCGTCTCGCGCAAACGCTATGAGAGTCCCCCGATACTTGCCCGTATGGGGATTCCCCTCGCTTCCGAGAGCCGTCTCGCGTCCGTGCGGGACCGCGTTCCGACCGTCGCGACCCTCTGCTCGCACTCCTCGCTCCAGATCTTCCACGGGGCCCGGGTCGAGGGCTTTCCGACGCTCGGGATCTGCGTCGGGCCCCCTCCGAAGTTCTACGATGCCTTCCCGCTCGGTCGTCCCGACCGGTTCCTCTCGGTCCCGAAGGTGAAGGACCTCCCGGACGCCGTCGACCGGTTGCGCGCGGAGGGCGCGATCCTCGTGCCCCACGGGTCGTTCGTCGAGTACGTCGGCGCCGAGACGTTCTCCTCGCTCGACGTACCGGTCTTCGGCAACCGCGCCGTGCTCGGTTGGGAGTCCGACCGGCGGAAGGAACGCGAGTGGCTCGACTCGGCCGGGGTCTCGATGCCGAAGCGGTTCGAGGACCCGTCCGAGGTCGACGGTCCGGTGATCGTGAAGTACTACGGGGCCAAGGGCGGCAAGGGGTTCTTCCTCGCGAAGAACCGCGAGGCGCTCGAGGATTTCACCCCGACCGGCCCGCACGTCATCCAGGAGTACGTGCTCGGCACGCGCTACTACATTCACTTCTTCTACTCGCCGCTGGTCGACCGCGGTTACCGCGTCGGCCATGGGTCGCTCGAGCTGCTCGGGATGGACCGGCGCGACGAGGCGAACATCGACGAGCTCTACAAGCTCGGGGCGCAGGAAGAGCTGCTGAAGGCCGGGATCCGTCCGACCTTCGTGGTGACGGGGAACGTCCCCGTCGTCCTGCGCGAATCGCTCCTCCCTCGGGCGTTCGACGTCGGCGCCCGGATCATCGAACGGTCGATCGAACTGTTCGGCGGGATGGTCGGGCCGTTCTGCGTCGAGGGGATCATGACGGAGGAGCTCGAATTCAAGGTCTTCGAGATCTCGACCCGGATCGTCGCGGGGACGAACCTGTTCATCTCGGGGAGTCCGTACGCCGACCTGGTCGCGCCCGGGCTCTCGATGGGGCGCCGCATCGCGCAGGAGATCCGGCGGGGCCGGGCCGAGGGACGACTCGCCGAGATCCTGAGCTAGCGGCCCGCCGCCGAGCCGCTCCGCGCCGTTAAGAGCCGCAGCGAGTCTCCGCCGCCTTCCATGTCGATCGCGATCCGGGCCGACCGTCTCCGCAAGGTCTACCCGAAGTCCCCGCCGGGGAGCCCCGCCGCCCTCGAGGACCTCACGCTCGAAGTACCGACCGGTGGGGTCTACGGTCTCATCGGGCGAAACGGCGCGGGCAAGACGACGTTCGTCCGGATCGCGTCGACCCAGCTCGAGCCCACGGGCGGGCAGCTCTCCGTCCTCGGGTACGACGTCCGCCGGGACGACCGGGAGATTCGCACCCGCATCGCCTGCGTCCCGCAGGAGTCGCGGCCGCTCTACTTCCTCAACGTCGAGGAGGTCGTCTACCTCTACCTCAAGCTGCGGGGCCTCGACCGGACCGAGGCGCGGCGCCGCACGAAGGAGGCGCTCGACGAGCTCTCGCTGACCGAGTACCGCCGCCGCTCCGTCCAGCGCCTCTCGGGCGGCCTGCGGCGGCGGACGCTGTGCGCGATGGTCCTCGCCTCGGATGCGGAGGTCCTCTTCCTCGACGAGCCGACGACCGGGCTCGACCCGATCGCCCGCCGGCAGGTCTGGGAGGCGATCCGCCGGACGATCCGCGAGCACCGGACGATCGTCCTGACGACCCACTACCTCGACGAGGCGGAGGCGCTCTCGACGCGCCTCGCCCTGGTCGAGCGCGGGCGTCTCGTGCTCGAGGGGACCCCCGCCGACCTGCGCGCCCGCGTCCGGTACCCGTACCGCGTCACCCTCGAGGGGTCGTTCCCGCGCTCGGAGCTCGAGCCGTTCGGCCGGGTCTCGGAGATCGAGGGCGGCGTGATGGTCTTCACCCGCGAGCCGGAGGCCCGCGAGATCGCCCGCCGGGCCCTCGCCCGCGGGACGCGCCTCTCCATGGGCCCGGTGAGCCTCGAGGACATCTTCCTCGAGGTCGTCGGACGCTCGCTCTCGGACGAGGCGCCCGCCGAGGAGGCCGAGGCGTGAGCGAGCGGAACCGCCTGCGCTCGCTGTTCACACTCGTCCTCCTGAACGGCGTGATCCCGATCCGAACCCAGCCGCTCTACCTGCTCAACCTGCTCGCCTCGCCGCTGTCGTTCCTGTTCTTCATCACCATCGTCTCTCACGGGACGTACCTCGCCTTCGGCGTCACGGGCGGGATGATCCTGACGATGCTGAGCGTCGGCACGAGCCTGCAGTCCGACCTCACCCACTACCGGCACGACCTGAAGTTCCAGGACGTGGTCGTCGCCTCGCCGGTCGAGGCACCCGTCTACGTCGCCGGGATGGCGTTGAGCGAGCTCGTCTACTCGCTCCCGGCGCTCGCCGTCTTCCTCCTGATCTTCACGCTCGAGGGGTTCGTCTCGCTCGAGAGCGTCGCGGTGCTCACCGGGGTCCTCGTCCTCGTCTGGGGTTTCGCGAGCGCGCTCGCCTTCACGCTCGCGACGTACTTCCAGGACGTGCGCGAGACGTTCCTCTTCAGCCCGCTGATCTCGCTGCTCCTGACGGTGCTCCCGCCCGTCTACTATCCGCTGCGAGCGCTGCCCGCCTGGGCGCAGCTCGCGGCGCACTTCTCGCCGACGACGTACGCGGCCGAGCTCGTCCAGGGCGCGGTCGGACTCGCCCCGATCTCGTCCGGCGCGGCGGCGATCGACTGGCTGGTCCTCGTGGCGTTCACCGCCGGCCTCTTCCTCCTCGCGGGGCTGAAGGCGCGCTGGAAAGAGCCTTGAACGGCGTCGAAAACGGTCCGGGACCGCGCGCGCGCGGCCCGTCGCGCGAGGGCTTATGTATCCGACGCATGGTGCAGCCGCGCGATGCTTTCTTTCGCGGATACTCGGACCTTCGGAGACTCCGACGAACGGTTCTCCCACTGTCTCTTCTGCGGGAAGCTGTTGATCCTGTTGCCCGAGGACCGGCGCGGCGGGAGCTGCTTCGACTGCCTCGCGCTCTCGGTCGCCGCGCCCGCCCCGTGCCCCGATTGCGGGTCGCTCATTCCCGGCGAGGAGCGGGCCACGGGCTGCTCGAACTGCCGCTGGTATCCCCCGAGCGACTAGTCCCGGTCGGCGGCCGCGTCCGCTAAGCTTATCGGCGGAATTCCGTCCGCTCTCCGAGGGCGTGCCGAGGTGGCTCAGTCCGGTACGGCGCGAGTCTGGAAAGCTCGTGGCGGAATACGCCTCGGGAGTTCAAACGCCGCGGACGGTCGCCCCGTCCCGGCGGAGATTCTCCCCCTCGGCGCTTCCCCTCCTCGCCCCGGTTCGGGTCCCCACGGGTCCGACGTTCGATGACCGTACGCGACCGCGCGGCGGCACCGGCGCTCCTGCAGCTCGATGCGATCGTCGGCCGGCTCGCCGGACGGCCGGCGCTCCAGGAGGTCTGCCGGTTCCTGCGCGACTCGTTCTCCCACTACCGGTGGGTCGGCGTCTACCGGCTCGACGGCGGGACGCTCGTCCTCGAGGCGTGGGACGGCCCTCGGGCGACCGAGCACACCCGCATCCCGGTCGAGCGGGGGGTCTGCGGCCGGGCCGCGCGGGAGGGGCGGACCGTCCTCGTCGACGACGTCCGGTCCGACCCGGAGTACCTCGCGTGCTTCCTCGAGACCCGTGCCGAGATCGTCGTACCGGTGCGGGCCGTCGGGCGCGTCGTGGGGGAGCTCGACATCGACGGGAACGCGGTGGGGGCGTACGACGCGTCCGACCGGCGGTTCCTCGAGGCGGTCGCGGAGCGGCTCAGCGCCCCGCTCGCCTCGTTCGCGGACGGGCCGCCGCCCGCGTGAGCTCCCGGTCGATCGTGCGGAGCGCCGCCGCCCGGGCCGCGGCCGCATCGAACGGGCGCAGGCGCGGTGACGGCGGCCGCGAGCGGAGGCGCCGGAGGTCGTCGGCGATGTGGCCGAGGGCCCGGGACACCTCGTCGACGATCGGGAGGTCGGCCGCCCGGCTCGTGCGCGAGAGGGGATTCAGGTCGACCGAGATCACCTTCTGGCCGCGGGCTCGCAGCGCCTCGGCCCGGTCCCCGTCCTCGAGGGGGACGAGGCAGACGTCGGCGGCGAAGATTCCCCGCCGGTCGACGCGGGCCCGGTCGGACGGCAGACCCGGGATCCGTGCGGTCGGTTCGACCCCGAGCACCTCCTCGACCCCGGCGCGGCGCAGGCGGTCGGCGATCCGACGGGCCCGTTCGGGGGTCCGATGGAACAGGTTGACCTCCACCCGCACGTTCGGCGCGGCCCGGGCGAGCCGCGCGACCTCCCGTGCCGCGAGGGCCGCCACGTTGCCGTTTACGCTCACGACCGGGAGGCGAGCGGCCCGGAGCCATTCGGCCGCGACCCGCTCGGCCGCCCGGGCGCTCGGCGAGGTCCGCTCGCCGAGAAGGTAGTCGAACGCCTCCCCGCGTCCGTGCGCGATGAGCCCCTCGGGCACGACGAGCCCGTCCCGCAGAGCGTCGGCGAGACCCACCCGAACCCGCAGGCTGCGGTAGCGGGGGTGCCGCGGGGAGAGGCGCATCGGTCCGACCGGCTCAACCGCCGTTCGGCGGGTCGGCGGTCGCGTGGGAGCTCGCGTCGTCGTCGGACGGCGCGAGGCGGCTCTCGAGCGCGGCGATCCGTTCCTCGAGGGGCTGCAGGCCCTCCTCGAGGACCTTCGTGAGCGCGAGCTTCAGGCTCTCCTCGAGCGCGACCAGGTCGCGGCCGAGGTCGATGATGCGTCGGGCGTTCTCGTTGAGCAGGAGTCGGCTCTGGGTCGCGACCCGGTACGTGTCGGAGAGGTCCTTCGAGAGCTGGTGGGAGGATTGGGCGAACGCCTCGATCGACTCGCCGACCGGCTTCCACTTGGTGTCGAGGTTCCCCGAGATCGCGGTCGTGACGCGGGCCGTGGTCGCCTCCATCCCGTTCGCGACCTCCTGGAGCACACGGTCCCCGAGGGTGTTCTCGAGCCCGAGGAGCCGCTGCTTCGTGTCCTCGGCGAGCCC
>JASHYY010000135.1 GCA_030042815.1 Thermoplasmata archaeon
AGCTTCGTGGTCGAGCTCCAGCGGGTCGACTACTCGGCCGAGAAGGGCGTCTGGGTCGCGTTCGTGGAGAAGGGGGCCTCGGAGTCCCCTTTCGGCTCGACGGGCGACCGGCGCTAGGCCCTCCTCGGTCCCGCCGCGGGCGTACGGCCTCCCGGCGGCCGACCGGTGCGGGCGAACCTAGCGCTTCGGCGCCAGCGCCCGGGCCGCGAGCAGGGTCGCGAGGACGTTCATCACGACCGCCCAGCCGAACAGGCCGAGCAGGTAGACCGCGGGGCCGTAGGGATAGTACGCCGTCGCCCCCGCGAACAGGTTCTCCCGGAGGACGTTGACCGCGAGCGTGATCGGATTGTACGACGCGACGTCCGCGAGCCAGCCGGGAAGGAACCCCCACGGGTAGAGCGCGACCGACGTGAGGAGCACCGGCAGGTTGATCGCGTTCACGACCGCGAAGTAGGTCTGGGGCTGCTCGATGCTGAACCCGATCGCGAGGAACAGCGAGGCGAACATCACCGAGAGGATGACGATCGCGAGGACGATCTCGACCGCCCCCACGACCCCGACCGAGGCGGTGACCTCGAGGCCGGTCAGTCCGAGGTGGCCGAGCAGGATGGCGAGCCCGAGCACGAGGAACGCGAGGCCGATCGGCTGGATCGAGCCGGCGATGAGCCGGGACCCGAAGATCGACACGGCCGTCGCGGGGCTCGCGGCCGTCCGCTTCAGCACGCCGAACAGCCGGTCGAAGATGACGTTCGCCCCGATGAACAGGGTCGCGGTCACCGCGACGAACCCGGCCATCCCGGCCGAGAAGTAGGAGAAGTAGGTCGGCGCCCCGCGGAGGACGAAGCTCAAGACCGGTCCCTCCAGGAACTTGCCGATGTTGAACGCCTGGCCGAACAGCAGCAGGTAGAGGATCGGCAGGAGCAGGGAGGTCGCGATCGCCTGGGGGTTCCGCGCGAGGCGGAGGAGCTCGCGACGGGTGAGGGCCGTGAGCTCCCGCATCATCGGCGGGACCTCCCGAACGCCTGCTGGACCTGCCCGACCCGGAGGGCGCGGTCGGTCGCCGTCATCCCCTCGTCCTCGCGGTACTCCCGGCCGGTGAACTCGAGGAAGACCTCGTCCAGGCTCGGGCGCTTCAAGGAGATCCCGGCGAGCCCGACCCCGGCCCTCGTGCAGGCCTCGACGAGGGTCGGGATCAGCTCCTCGCCGCGCGGCGCCTTGACCCGGTAGCTGTCGTCGTACTTCGTGACCGACACGACGCCGGGGAGGCCCCGCAGCACCGCCTCGACCTCGGGTCCCGTCCGGGTGGCGCGGACGCTCACGACGTCGCCGCCGAGCCGGTCCTTGAGCTCCGAGGGCGTCCCGATCGCGACCAGGTGGCCGTGGTCGATGATCGCGATCCGCTCGCAGATCGTGTCGGCCTCGTCGAGGTAGTGGGTCGTGACGAAGACCGTCATCCCGTTCTCCTTTCGGAGCTCCTGCACGTAGCGCCAGAAACCGGCCCGGCCCTGCGGGTCGAGGCCGAGCGTCGGCTCGTCGAGGAAGAGGACCCGGGGCGCGTGGATGATCCCCACCGCCAGCTCGAGCCGCCGGCGCATCCCGCCGGAGTAGGTCTTCGCAAGCCGGTCCGCGGCGTCCCCGATCTGCATGCGTTCGAGCAGCGAGTCGACCCGCTGCTTCGTGCTGGCCCGGGGGACGCCGAACAGCGCGGCCGCGAGCTCGAGGTTCTCCCGACCGGTGAGGTCCGAGTCGGCGGTCGATTCCTGGAAGACGAGGCCGATCCGCCGCTTGATCGCGTGCGGGTCGCGGAAGACGTCGATCCCGTCCACGACCGCGTGGCCCGCGGTCGGCGCGAGGCCTCCCGTCAGCATCGAGACGGTGGTCGTCTTTCCGGCGCCGTTCGGGCCGAGGAACCCGAACGCCTCTCCGGGCCGGACGTCGAACGACACGTTCTGGACGGCGCGGACCGTGCCGTTGTAGGTCTTCGATAGCCCCTCGACCGTGACCGCGTTCGCCGCCGCGCTCGCCATACCGACTTCCCCACCCGCACGGGTCGCATAAGGCCTTGATGACCGGTTCCGGGCGAACCTAATCAGGGGGCGGTGCGTCCCCGCCCGCCGGGGGGGCAGAGGCGGATGGGGGCCGGGGAGGACCGGTGGGAAGCCGAGCTTCGAGCGCTGCGGGAGGAGCTGAAAGAGCTTCGCGCCGAGCAGCGGGAGATGGCAAAGGCGATCGGGGATCTCGTCACGACGTTCCGAACGCTCGCGGCCCACCTCGGGATCGCCGCCGAGCCGTACGCCCGAAAGCAGGACCGGGACGGGCGCGAACTCCCCGGCTTCGGCTGACGTTCCCCATGCCGATCCGCTACCGGGTCCGCCCCGAGTCGCCGGCGGAGCACCTCTTCCGGGTGACGGTCGAGCTCTCCGAGGTCGCCGCCCCCGAGGTCGACCTCGTCTTCCCGTCGTGGGTCCCGGGGTCGTATCACATCGTCCCGTACGTTCGGACGATCCGCGATGTCACGGCGCGGGCGACGGCCGACGGGCCCGCCCTGCCGGTCGAGCGCGTCGACAAGACCCGCTGGCGGGTCGCGACGCACGGCGCGACGTCCCTGCGCGCCGAGTACACGGTGTACGGCCACGAGATGGTGACCGAGGGGTGCGAGCTGACCCCCGAGCATCTGTTCCTGGGCGCGGGGGTCTGCCTTCCGTTCGTGGAGGGACACCGGTCGGAGCCCGCGACCGTCGTCCTCGAGCTGCCCGCCGACTGGCGGGTCGTGACCGAGCTCGAGGAGGTCGGACGGGACCCGCCGACCTACCGGGCCCCGGACTACGATACGCTCGTCGACTCCCCGATCGATGCCGGGCACCCGGTCGTCGCGACGATCGCCCCGTCCGGGGTCCCGCACCGAATCTCCCTCTGCGGCGAAGGGGGG
>JASHYY010000136.1 GCA_030042815.1 Thermoplasmata archaeon
CGTCGAAACGACCGCGCTTCGCGTGCTCCTCGATCCGGTAGGCGAGCGCGGGGACCGGGTGCACGGCGTGCGCTGTCCGCACGGTGTAGCCGTCCAGCTCGACCATGGCGCCAGGCTCGAGGGGGTGGACCTCCACAGGGAACCGGAGCGTGAAGTAGCCCATCCGGAGGGCCCGGCCGACCATCTCCTCGGCGTCCGGTGGCCCGTAGATGTCGAGCGGCTCGGTCCGGTGGTTGAGGCACATGCTCTGGATGAGGCCCGGGAGCCCGAGGAAGTGGTCCCCGTGGAAGTGCGTCAGGAATACCCGCCGCACGCGCATGAACGACGCGCTCGACTGGAAGAACTGACGCTGCGTCCCCTCGCCGCAGTCGAGCAGGACGAGCTCCGTCTCGAGGTCGAGGGCGATCGCGCTCGCCGACCGTTCCTTGGTGGGCCACGAGCCGGCAGTCCCAAGGAACGTCAACCGCATCGCCCCGCGGGACCCCCTTCCGGGTAAAAGGTCTCGGGTCGTCCCGGCCCGGTCCCTGCAACCCTGCGGCCGGAGGAAAAAGCGGAAAAGGGGGCCTCGGTTCGTACCGACGTGGTCGACTGGGACCGGGTCGAGGAGCTAAGGTCCAAAGGCTGGGACTGGGACCGGATCGCGAACGACCCGAAGGTCGGGTTCCACCCCGACGCCTCGGTGACGGAGGAGGGCCGCGCCCTGCGGGCCCTCTACCACCGGCAACGGTCGCGCTCGCGGCGGCAGGAGACCCCCGTCGTCCGCCCGAAGAAGGACCAGGAGGCCCGGGAGCGCCGCTGGACTCTGCCTCGGATCGGCTACCTCCTCACCCCGATCTTCGGAATCTGGGCGGTCATCGCCTACCTCGTGCCGTCGCCGGTCGGCCTGGTCCTGCCCGCGATCCCGTACCTCGCGCTCGCGCTGGTCGTGGCGGTGTTCGTCCTCGTCTTCGGCCTCTGGCGCACGAGCGGCGCGCGCTGGTCGAAGGCGTTCCGCTCGACCGTGGTCACGGGGGTCGTCCTCGGGCTGATCGTCACCGGGATGATCGCGCTCGGCGGGGTCCTCTTCTTCGGCTGCCCGTACCTTCCCCCGGCGGCCGCCGGTACGAGCCAGCCCGGCCCCGGGTGGGCGTCGTACTCCGTCTCCGCCTGGCAGGAGGGCGGCAAGCCGGTCGTCTTCTTCTACGGCGCGAGCTGGTGCCCGTACTGCTCCGCGAGCAGTTGGGCGATCTGGAAGGCCCTGACCGAGTACGGTTCGGTCGCCGGGGCCTATACGTCGTATTCGAGCGGTTCGGACGTTTACGCGAACACGCCCGAGATGGTCCTCGCCGACGCTTCCGTCTCCTCGAGCACGGTGTCGTTCCAGGTCAGCGAGGACACATCGGGTGTCGACGGCACGTTCCCGGGCACGTCGAACTGCTACCAGCAGGCGTACGTGACCGCCTACAGCGGGAGTTCGATCCCGTTCCTGGTCGTGAACGGTCAATACGTCCACGGCGGGAGCTCCCTCATCAACCCCCAGGACCTCTCCACGTGGGCCGACGGGGCGAGCGGCGGCACCGCGACGGTCCAGAGCTCGGTCGCGAGCGAGAGCGGCCAGCCCTGGTCGGTCGTCCAGACCCAGGCCTGGTGGATCATGGCGTTCATCGCGAAATCGAGCGGCCAGTCGGTGAGCTCGCTCGCGAGCCAGTACCACTGGAGCTCGACGACGACCGCGCAGGTCACCTCGGACGTCGCGGCGATCCACTGACCCGGGGGGAACGATGCGCACCCGGACGCTCTGGACGTACCTCTACCTCACCGTCGGCCTCGGGCTGATCACCTCGATCTACGCGGGGCTCGAGACGCTGGACGTCGCGCTCCGCTCGAGCTGCGAGATCTCGTCGTACTTCTCCTGCGGCGCGGTCGACTCGAGCGGACGGACGAGCACTCTAGGAATCCCGGACGCGGCGATCGGGATCGCGGGGTTCGTCCTGATCCTGATCGTCGCGGGGCTTGCCGAGCGCCACAAGGGCGACCTGCGCTACTACTACGCGCTCCTCCTCTTCACGACCGGCGGCGTCGCCTTCGCGAGCTACTTCGCCTACATCGAGGTCGCCGAGATCCACGCGCTCTGCCCGGTCTGCACCACCGCCTACGTCTTCGGGACCCTCGCCTGGGTCGGGGCGATCGCCCTCACGCTGCGAGCCCGACGCCGGGTCCGGGCGAAGGCCGAGGCGCCCGAGGGACCCGCCGAGACGAGCGGTGCCTAGCGCGCCGGCCGGGCGCTCGCCCGAGGGCGTCCCGGACCCCCGGCTCCTCGCCGGTGGAAGGCCGTTCCGGCGGCGGTCCGGGTTATATACCCGACCTTTCTCGGCCCGCCCGGGACGACCGTATGGCAAGTGACTTCGCGACGCTCGCAGCCGGGATTGCCATCGCAGGCGGACTGATCGGGACGGGGATGGCGCAGTCCGGCATCGGCGCCGCCGGGATGGGGATCATCGCCGAGAAACCCGAGAAGTTCGGCCAGGTGCTGTTCTTCTTCGTCATTCCCGAAACGCTCTGGATCATCGGATTCGTGCTGGGGATCATCCTCCTGCTCGGGATCCTCTAAACGCCCGGCCCGCGCGCCATGACCCTCGAGACGCTCGTCGGGGAGATCCGTCGCCTCGGGGAGGCGGAGCTCGTCGCGATCGAGCGGGCCCGCACCGCCGAGGCGGCCCGGATCGCCGCGGAACGGGACCGCAAGGTCGACGAGGTCCGCGCCCAGGCGGCCCGGTCGACCGAGCTCGAGGCGACGCGGGAGCGCGCCCAGCGGCTCGCGGCCGCGAAGCTCCAGTCGCGGAAGCTCCTCTACGAGGCGCGGGAGGAGCGCCTCGAGGGAGCCGTCCGGGAGACCCGCACCTTGCTCGAGGAGTACACCCGCTCGAACCAGTACCCCGCCGTCCTGCGCCGGATGCTCGCGAGCGCGACCGACGCGCTCGGAAAGCAGGTCCGCGTCCGGGGCCGCGCGGACGACGCGGCGGTCCTCTCGAAGGTCGCCGGGAAGGCGTTCGACCCCACGCCGGAGCCGATCGTCGGGGGCCTGGTCGCCGAGACGACCGACGGGAGCCGACGGCTGAACCTCTCGTTCGACGAGCTGTTGCGCCTGCGCGAGGACAAGGTCCGCGAGCTCCTCGCCTGACCGGGAGGCAAGCGTGGCCGGCTCCCCCTACGCGAGCGCCCTCGGGCGCTTGAAGCCCGAGTTTCCCGTGTTCCTCGGCCGGGACGCCTACGCGACGCTCGTCGGCGCGAAGGACCCGAACGAGTTCGCGAAGCTCCTCGAGACGACCCCGTACGCCGCGGACGTCGCCTACGCCCGCGCGACGCACAGCGGGGCGACGATGGTCGAGATCGCGGTCAACCGGACGTTCGTGCGCCGCAACCGCCACGCCTACGAGGCGACGCCGTTCGCGGGCCGGCCGGTCGTGGCGGCCTACCTCGGACGCTGGGACATCCAGAACATCGAGATGATCCTCTCGGCGAAGGCGCTCGGCCGCACGATCACCGAGACCGAGGACCACCTGGTCTCGAGCCGCGAGATCCCCGCCGGGCTCTACGCGGGCGTGATGACGCTCGACGATTTCCGGATCCTGCTCGGCCAGCCGACGCTCGAGGCGACGGCCACCGCGCTCGTCCGCTACGGCTACGGCCCGACGATCCTCCCGCTCCTCGAGGCGTTCGAGCGGACCCACGACATCTTCCCGGTCCTGCAGGCGCTCGACCGCGAGTACTACCGCAGCGTCCTCGCGTCGGCCCGGTTCTTCCAGGGCGACGAGTGGGCGGTCCGCGCGCTCGTCCAGAGCGAGGTCGACGCCCGCAACGCGCTCCTCCTTCTCAAGGGGAAGGCGGCGGACCTCCCGGTCGACGCGGTCCTCCCCCGCTGGCTCGACGGGGGCACGCTCCCGTCGGGCGACGCCCCGGACCTCTACTCGGCGCGGGACGTGCCGTCCCTCGCGAAGAAGCTCGCGCCGCGCTTCCCTTCCATCGCCGAGGGGGAGCGGAGTTCGCGGCCGCCCGGACGCTCTCGGGCTACGAGGTCGCGATCGACCGCGACCGGACCGCGGCCGAACTGAAGCGTCTGCGCACCTACCCGCTCTCCCTCGGGGTGATCTTCGCCTACCTGCTGCTCGCCGAGGTCGAG